>RFNI01000247.1 GCA_009927245.1 Actinomycetota bacterium
CGTCCTAGGAACTCAAGTCTTAGACCTGGAATACCAAAACCAACCAAATACAAAACGATGATTAGCGGTAGTCCTCTGAAGAGATCAACATAGCCACGAACTAACAATCTGATCGGGGTAAAGATTGGTGAACGAAGAGTTCTAAGCAGTGCAAGTGCTAAACCAAAGACTAGAACTCCGATGGCTGAGAAGAAAAGCACCCTTAGGTTTAGTAGTAATCCATCTAAAACATGAGGTAGTGCTTCAACAGCTGTTTCATAGTTGAAGAAACTCTGCTGCACTCGATCCCAACCAGGAGCACTGGTTAGGGAGAGATAAGCGATAACTGCAAAGGCAATAGTGCTGATGAAAGCAACTAGTGTTGAACGCTGTTTCCTAGAATGCCTAAAAGCCCGACGGTCGAGCTCAATTTGACTTGGCTCAAGCGTCGGGCTTTTAGTGTTAGGCATTACTCAAATCTAGTTGAGGACTGGAACTCCCGCGTCCGCGGTAAGCCATTTCTCTTCTAGTGCGGCTAGGGTGCCATCAGCACGTAGGTCATCAAGAGCCTTGGTAACTGCTGCAGTTAGCTTTGAACCCTTGTCTAGGACTAGACCGAACTGGTCGCCCTTAGCTGCGGTTGGTAGCTGACCAATGATCTTTCCACCATCTAGCTCACAGCATGATGCGTAAAGAGCAGTTGGAAGGTCAAGAACGATTGCATCTACCTGACCGTTGGTCAAAGCAGCCTTAGCGTCATCGTTTGAGTTGAAAGCAAGTGCATCCTGAGTTGGAGCAATAACTGAACCGATTGCATCGAATGATGTGGTTCCAGTTGCAGCACCGATTAGGTAACCCTGAAGATCTGCAATGCTGGTAGCTCCTGCTGCAGCTGAACCTTCAGTTGTTACAACAACCTGTGCGGTCTCGTAGTAAGGAGATGAGAAGTCAACGTTAGCCTTACGCTCTTCAGTAATTGAATACTGCTGAAGGTTGAAGTCGAAGTTCTTCTGCCCTGGGGCAATTGCCTCATCGAAAGTTGTTCTAACCCAAACAACGTCTTCCTTAGCAAAGCCAAGCTTCTCAGCAACTGCATAAGCAACTGCAGCTTCGAAGCCTTCGCCTGATTCTGGAGCGTCATTTAGGACCCAAGGTGAATATGCTGGGTTACCGGTACCGATGGTTAGCTTGCCTTCGGTGATGGTGTCACCTGCAACGCTGCCTGAAGAACAGGCTGAAAGGGTGGTAGCGACCAGAACGGCAGCTGTTGCTGCCAAGGTGCGCCAAATAGTTTTACGTGAAGTAGCCATAAGGAGTCTCCTTGAGAAGGGGGATAAGAATGTCTCTATTCTCCCTTATTTCTAGGGGTGGATTTGACTTCTTTACGCCTTGTTACCGATTGGCAGGTATTCCTTAGGAATGTTGGTTGCCACTAGGTAACTGGTGAAGATAAAGGTGTTCTCAAAGGTTGAATTGATCAGGTCGTAGTCAATTCTCTCTTTGGCTGCCTCAATGTCTTCAGGGGTATAGATATGGGCTGGGAAATACCCTGGCTTATAGAACATCAGGAAGTAGTGGCCCTTTGGGCTTAGTCTCTCCAGCACTCTGGCGTAAGACTCTTTATCGAAATACGAAGGTGCTCCGTAGAGACCCAAAATGGTGTCGTATTTAGCTTCTGGTTGAGCTTTATCCCACTCTTCAAATGTTGACTGAACGAGTGAATAACCAGGAAACTTGCTTGCATGCTTAGAAAGCATTCCTTCTGAAGGATCAATACCTAGGTAATCCTCTTTAGCAACTTGGTTGTAGGCAAGGGTCAAACCAGTGCCACAACCTAAATCAAGAACAGTTCCTCTAACCCAAGGAGAGAGAATCTTGAACAGCTCAACATCTTCCTCTTTGAAGGAATCTGCTGAATAGTGTTCGTCATAGGTCTTAGCAAACTCATCGTAGATTGCTTGGACTCTATCTTGCTCAGACATTAGATCTTCTCAAGTGCTTGCGCGATATCAGCCAAGATGTCGCTGATGTGTTCAACACCAACAGATAGGCGAACAATGTCTTTAGAAACTTCTATTGGAGTTCCATTAGCTGAAGCGTGAGTCATATCAGCTGGGTAGTTAACCAGTGACTCAACACCGCCAAGAGATTCAGCAAGTGTGAACAACTGAGTGCTCTCACAGAACTTCTTAGCTGCTGCTTCGCCACCGACAAGCTTGAATGAAAGCATTCCACCAAAACCAGACATCTGCTTACGAGCAAGATCATGCCCTGGCGCATCTTCTAGACCTGGGTAGTAAACGGCTGAGACTAGAGACTTCTGTGCTTCTAGGTAGTTAGCAACTGATTGTGCATTAAAGCAGTGCCTATCCATGCGAAGAGCAAGAGTCTTTAGCGATCTGTGGGTTAGCCATGCATCAAAAGGAGATGACACTGCACCAACTGCAAACTGAATGAACTCAATCTTCTTAGCAAGTTCACCATCGTTTAGAACAACAGCTCCACCTAGAACATCTGAGTGACCACCCAAATACTTAGTAGTTGAGTGAATAACAATATCTGCACCAAGTTCTAGTGGACGCTGCAGGTATGGGGTTGCAAAAGTGTTGTCAACAACAGCAACTGCTCCGTGCTTATGAGCAATCTCAGAAACCTTAGCAATATCAAAGATGGTCATCATCGGGTTAGATGGAGTCTCAATCCAAACCATCTTGGTTTTACCTGCAACAAAAGCAGCTTCTAATGCTACAAAGTCATTTAGGTCAACGATTGAGAATTCAATACCCCAAGGAGCAAAGACTCTAGCGAAGAGTCGGTATGAACCTCCATACATGTCATTAGCCAGAATGACGTGATCTCCTGGCTTCATGACACCACGGATAATTGCATCTTCAGCAGCTAGACCTGAAGAGAAACTAAGTCCAAATCGTCCACCCTCAAGAGAAGCTAGCGCTTCCTGCAAAGCAGTTCTAGTTGGGTTACCTGCACGGTTGTATTCATAGCCTTCACGTAGATTTCCAACACCGTCTTGCTTATGGGTGGTGGTCATGTGAATAGGAGGAATGACTCCACCGGTTAGGTGATCAGGCTCTTGAGCAGTGTGAATTGCTCTGGTTTCAAACTCAGTCATGCTTTAACCCTACGGGAGAAGCGATGTAGTCAAAAGCGCTATTACTTCACCCTCACGAAGCACCAGAGCACAGTCAGCATCAGATAGTTCTTCCCTAGCTGTTTCAATAGTGTCGGTATAGCCCAAAGGAATAGGTTTTGATTCCATGTGAGCAGAGACAAGATCCGTTTCCTCGAAAGCACCCGAGGCTAAGCCTGCCTTTAGATGCTCTAGGCGAAGCACTCCTGAGATCTCGCCATAACGAACCGGCGGTGAGTTATCAAAGACCACTACAAACTCAGAGTTCAAAGCCAAAGCATCAGCAATAGTCTGCGTTGACTTGACCCTTGTTACCTGAGGCTGCTCTTGAGTTCCTGTAACAAGATCTTGGACCGCTGTATCAAGTCTTGGCATGAAGCCATAGGTTCTTAGCCAAACTTCATTGAACACCTTAGCTAGGTATCCTCTTCCACCATCAGGAAGAATTACAACAACAACTGCATCAGCTGGAAGATCTTTAGCGACCTTTAGTGCAGCAACAACTGCCATTCCACAAGAAGGTCCAACCAGTAGTCCTTCTTCTTTAGCTAATCTTCTAGTCATCATGAATGACTCAAGATCAGGAACTGGAACAAAGTCGTTCACTACAGAGTCGTCATATGCACCAGGTAGGAAGTCATCGCCACGACCAACACCTTCAACTAGGTATGGTCTACCAGTGCCATTGCTGTAAACAGAACCAGCAGGGTCACAACCAATAATCTGAACTGCTCCGTTACTAACTTCCTTTAGGTATTTACCCGTTCCAGAAACAGTTCCACCGGTTCCAACACCGATGACAACGTGAGTAACCTTGCCGTCAGTATCTTTCCAAATCTCAGGACCGGTGGTTTCGTAGTGAGATGCAGGACCATTTAGGTTGCTGTATTGGTCGGGCTTGAAAGCACCTGGAATTTCTTTAGCTAAACGATCTGAAACTGAGTAGTAACTTCTAGGGTCTTCGTGAGCTACGTTAGTTGGGCAAACAACTACCTCTGCCCCATAGGCCTTTAGAGTGTTGATCTTGTCTACCGCTACCTTGTCAGGCAAAACAAAGATGCACTTATAGCCACGTTGCTGAGCAACCAGAGCTAAACCAATACCGGTGTTACCTGAAGTGGGTTCAACAATAGTTCCACCAAGCTTTAGCTGACCGGCTGCTTCCGCAGCATCAATCAACTTCTCTGCAATTCGGTCCTTGATAGACCCACCAGGGTTGAAGTATTCAACTTTAGCCAGCACAGTACAGGCAAGACCATCAGTGACTTTGTTCAACTTCACTAAAGGGGTATTGCCGATAAGTTCGACCACATTGTTGTAATACTTCATACCTCAAGAATACCGAGTAAAAGAAAACCCGCCTTGGCGTGAGTCCAAGACGGGTCCCCAGAAGCGTGGCCCTAAGGGATTAGAGGAAGTTGTCTCTCCATTGTTTCTCCAATTGGTTGACCAGATTTATCAATCCAAGTCTTGTAGCAAACCCAGCCCAATGGGGACCAAGTGAATTCGATGTGGCCTTGGGAGTCTGGTTCTGAAGTTGGTGTTGCAATGCAGGCACTCGTGGCCCTCTCGTGAAGAAGCTTTACCGCGACTACCCCACCTGGGACAAACATCACTAGAACTACTAACAGAATTGCGATCTTGCCTCTTTGGATTTTCATGATTTATCCTTTCCAAAGAAATCTTATTTGATATATAGCAAATAAAGCAACTTTTTAGATAGTATTTGCCTATGACTAATAACGAACCGGTGAGAGTAACCAAGCCAACCCTCAAAGTAGCCGCCTATCTCAACGACCTGAAAGGTTCATCTACTTGGGGTCTGCAAATTTGTGCTGAGACAGGTCTTGGTTCAGGATCGGTCTATTCAGTACTCGACCGATTCGAAGGGTACGGTTGGGTCGAGTCTTATTGGGAAGAAGACAATAGCCGTCGAGGAGCTAGAAGACGACTATACAAAGTAACCACCACAGGAACTGGTTCCTTGAAACAACTAGTTGCTGATCACGCCCCAGTTGCAAGCCCAATCCGTAATCTAAAGAAAGCATTGGCCTAAAGATGAACACCAACGAATCTCAACTCAAGCTGCTCAGCATAGGTCTCAAGAAATCCAGGACCCAAAGAATCCTTGAGGAATATCAAAGCGATGCTCAATTGGATCCGAATGCAAAGAGAACAGCGATCTTCAGGATTCTTAAGAGCTATTTCTGGGTCAGTTACCTTAGCGCTCCTTTAGTTTTCCTTATTGGCGCTATAGGGTTTATGGCTACCTTTAGGTCACTGTGGCTATGGGCCTCATGCCTGCTCTTAGCTTCTCTGTTTACTACTCAGAGCACATCCGAGGAGACGCTTGCCTCAAAAACATTCAAGTTGTACAAGCTATTCGTTGGCTTCTTGGTTTTGGTTGCTTGCTACTTTTCTATACGCTTTGATAACACCTCTGAATGGGGCCTTACAGACAATTTAGATTTTTATCTTGGTAGCACTGTCTACATTGTTGGCGGGGCAATTGCTTTAGTTGCGTTCATAACAATCGCAGTTGAATTATTCAAATCTGAGGACAAGTTAATCCAGACCCAAAGGCTAGTGTTTGTTCTATTCACTGTTTGCATTTACTTGAGCAGTAACTACACAGCCTTTTACCCTTACAGCTTCTCTTATTTAATCCAGGCTTCACTGACAGCTCTCCTATTCACTGCATCCTCTTTAAAGAGAAAACCCGCCTTGGCCT
>RFNI01000088.1 GCA_009927245.1 Actinomycetota bacterium
TTTGGGTGCACATCGCTTTCACTGACTCATTCCTTACCTGTCACCAGATGTATGCGTGGAGAGAGATTCCAGGCGGAGCAGATGCTTATGTCGACCAGTGGGCTAGATCTGTTGAACCGCTAGGCCTCACAAACGCACCTCACTCTAAAGAAGATTTGGTTAGAGAAATAGACCGATTCACATCAACCAACATCCTGCGTGCTGATGAAACCACACAGAAGGTAATTGGCTTTATTAGAAACCCAGGCTTACCAATAGCGGTCATGCCGATATACAAACTTCTCTTTGCGGCAGCTGTAGTCTCACTTAGTCCTGAACATCGAAAGATGCTGAACCTGAGAGTCCTACCAACTTGGCTAGTAGTGCCTCTTACTAGGGTCACTCTCAGATCTCTTCAGGTAATCATTGGCTATGACTCCCCAATCGAAGAGGGTGCTCTAAACCGCCTTAGACGTCTTGGTCTTTGGAAGTAGTCACCTAATTGAGCGTTAGTCCCCCAAAATAGGGACATGACCGAAGTGTTCTTATGCCAAGAGGTCTGGGACAATCATCTAAAGACTGTTAGGGGTAAACAATGTCAGATCAGGGTCCTGAGAATAAAGAACCTAAGCATCGACCAGATGGCAGTGTGTCTGGCAAGACCGTAGGTAAAGTGGTCGGCTTCTCTTGCCTAGCAACTTTGATCATTCCAATTGTTATGTTTTATGGGCTTGTTCAAAGCACTTCAAAACTAGGTGAAGCTCCGGAGGTTGCACCGAGTGTGAGTGCACTTTCTGGTCTGGCTGAGGAATACAAGCAACAGGTCAAAGACAACAGTGACCTCATCCCTAGCTTTGGAGAATTTACCAATGCTGTTTTTGCTAGAGGTTTACCTTGCCTCGAAAGTCAAGACTCACCAGACAGTTGCTTACTTGCTGAAACTAAGTCTTATAAAACTGAGCAAGCTTCGAAAATCTGTGATGAGGTAATTGCACTCGGTAAGAAACTTGGAGCAACTCAAGATTCAACTCCAACCATGTCTTTTGTAGGTTCGATGTGGGATCTTTCGGAGGACTCGAGAAACGGCTGTATTGAAACAATGCAGTCATATCCAAGAAGTATTGGCTGGGCATTCCTTTCACCAAGTTACTATCTGCAAGGGGAGGCATCCAATGGTGCACCTTTTGCGATTCAGCTCTACCAAGAACAACTCTCTCCTTATACAGCTGGGAATGTGCCAGCTAACCCGAACACAGATCCAAACTCCTTGGCAGCGGAGAGCTACAGTTATACAATTTTGACTTCAACAAATTACGATACCCCAGATCCTTGGGAAACTCTTCCTCAATACAGTGATCCAAACATTCAAGTCGCAGCTCTCTTGGACACCGTCGCCTACTACCGCAGATCTAACCCAGAGATTCCGATCTTTGATCCTGTATTTGTAAACACCATGATCAAGGAATACAAGAGGAGCTTCAGATTCGAAGGTGAAGCCGAAGCTTTTGTATCTCCAAACGGCGAAGCCCACTACATCCACTTCAAAGACCCAGCACTTGAAATCTGTGTTTCCATCGGTGCGTCAAGAGCAGAGCTGGAAGCCCCTACCGAGTCTGGCTTTGACATGGGAATGCTTGAAACCGGTTTACCTGGCAAAGGCGAACAACTCATTGAGCTCTCTGGATTGAGATACAAGGTGTATGACGATGAGCCACTACACCCTTTCGGTTACTACAAATCAGGTAGTTGTAAATAGGTAGAAGTGGAATACTGAAGGTATGGAATCTCTAGCGTTGCTTGTCACCTTCTTGCTCCTAATCCAAGTCTTGCTTGGTGCAGTCACCCTGACTTTTGCAATCTTGTTTAGACGCAGAGGCACCTTCAAACTGACCTCCCAGATCCTGATTGGGCTGTTGGCTTTGCAAACTATTTGGGCTCTTTCAGTACTACCAGCATTTGGCTATCCAGCCTTGGCATTTCTCATCGCCGCTACCTTGGTTAGATTCCTTAAAACCAAGTAATTTGTTGCTAATCTAAAACTAATTCGTAAGGGGGAAACATTTATGAACTGTCTAAATTGCAATGCACAAATAGCCAGCACTGAGATCTACTGTCCATTCTGTGGTGAGGTAAACGAGAGAGCTGGCAAGCCAGGGGTCCCTCAACCGACTGTGAGCATCAACCAAGTCCGCTGCCTTTTCTGTACAGCCATGGTTCCTCAGGGAGCTAGA
>RFNI01000171.1 GCA_009927245.1 Actinomycetota bacterium
GTTGCTGCAGTTCTTCTGCCTCCGTATTTAGGCTGAGCAAAAATCTCTAGCGCTCCGGCAAAATCTAGATCGAAGATCTGATCTTCACTCTGCAAGCTTCTAGATTCTTTTGCCTTCAGAAGATAAGGACCAAACTTACCGTTCTGCGCTGTGATGTCTACGCCGCTCTCAGGGTCTTGACCAATCACTCTAGGAAGGGCTAGCAATCTAAGTGCAGTTTCTAAATCAATTGTCTCGGCGCTCATGGTCTTGAAAAGAGATGCGGTCTTCTGCTTCTTCGCATCTGGGTCATCAATCAAAACGTAAGGACCGTAGCGTCCGTCTTTGAATAGGATGTTGAAGCCTGACTCAGGGTCAACACCTAGAACTCTGTCAACAAGAACAGGAGCTTCAATAAGCTCATGTGCTTTAGCAAGAGTTAGTTCATCAGGAGCTAGACCTTCAGGAATGTTAATGATTCTGCGACCGTTTTCGTCAGCACCTTCATCACCTGGATTTGTGTATATCTCGAGGTATGGACCGAACTTACCGGTTCTAAGGGTGATGCCATCGCCCATGTCCATTGAGTTCAGAGCCTTAGGGTCAATGTCCCCAATGTTTTCAACGATTGAGTGAAGCCCTGGGTTATCTCCAGCACCGAAGTAGAACTGCTTTAGCCAGCTGCTTCTATCAAGGTTTCCGTTAGCAATCTCATCTAGGTCTTCTTCCATCCTTGCGGTGAAAGCGTAGTCCACCAGTCTTGATACGTTCTCCTCAAGGAAGCGGATCACTGTGAAGGCGATCCACTCTGGAACCAGAGCCTGGCCACGCTTGATGACGTAACCCTTGTTCTGAATGTTGCTAATGATTGCAGCGTAAGTAGAAGGGCGGCCAATGCCATCTTCTTCAAGAGCTTTAACAAGGCTTGCTTCTGTGTATCTAGGAGGTGGAGATGTCTGGTGGTTCTTAGCTGTGACATCTAGTGCATCAAGCTTCTGGCTAATTTCAAGATTAGGAAGTTTGCTTTCCTTCTCTTGCTCATCTTCGTTGCGAGGTTCATCTTGGCTTTCCTCATAGGCAGCCATAAATCCACGGAAGGTAACAACAGTTCCACTAGCTGTGAACTCTGCTCTGTCACCGTTAGGAAGAGGGAATACAGCAATCTTTGCTGTTGTAGTTGAAACCTTTGCATCTTGCATCTGGCTTGCAATAGTGCGCTTCCAAATCAGATCGTAAAGTTCGAAAGCACGACCGTGAAGTTCTGATGCAACTTCGCTTGGCTTTCTAAAGATCTCACCTGCTGGACGAATCGCTTCGTGAGCTTCCTGAGCATTCTTGTTCTTACCCTGGTAAACACGAGGAGCGCTTGCAACATATTCTTCGCCAAACATTTCTTTAGCTTGACTTCTCGCTGCAGTAATTGCCTGTGTTGAAAGAGTTGGTGAGTCTGTTCTCATATAAGTGATGTATCCCTCTTGGTACAGAGATTGAGCAACATCCATGGTCTGCTTTGCAGATAGACGCAACTTACGTGAAGCTTCCTGCTGAAGAGTTGAAGTTGTGAAAGGAGCTGCAGGTCTTCTTGTGCTTGGCTTTGCTTCAACTGAAATGACTTCAATAGGGACACCTGGTGTCTGAATAGCAGTTGCTAGAGAAGTTGCAGTTAGTTCATCCAGCAAGAGAACCTGTGCGGTTAGCTCACCCTTGTCGTTGAATGAATCCCTGTCGCAATGCGCTGACCGTTGTATGTGTGAAGTTTTGCTTCGAAGTTGGGCTCAGAATCTTTACCGGTATCAAAAGTTGCTTTGATGTCGAAGTATGAAGCAGAGACAAAAGCCATACGCTCACGCTCACGTTCAACGACAAGACGAACAGCTGGAGACTGCACACGACCAGCGCTCAGTCCTCGAGCCACCTTACGCCAAAGCACAGGGGAGATCTCGTAACCATATAGACGGTCAACAACTCTTCTAGTTTCTTGAGCCTGAACCAAGTCATCGTCTATAGATCTGGTGTTTGCAACAGCTGCCTGAATGGCTTCTTTAGTTATTTCGTGGAAAACCATGCGGTGAACTGGGACCTTGGGCTTTAGAACATCAAGCAGGTGCCAGGCAATAGCCTCTCCCTCGCGGTCCTCATCTGTTGCTAGGTATAGCTCGTCTGCGTCTTTCAGTGCTGCCTTGAGTTCAGAGACTGTCTTGTTTTTACCGGCTGAAATTGCGTAGTAAGGCTTGAAGTCATCGTCGACATCGATTGAGAACTTGCCGATAGTTCCCTGCTTCTTTAGCTCTGGAGATAGGTCCTTTAGATCAATCAGGTCTCGGATATGTCCTACGGAC
>RFNI01000248.1 GCA_009927245.1 Actinomycetota bacterium
CCAGTCTGAAGGATACAAGGAACTTAAAGAGAACCAGCGTGTTGAGTTTGAGGTAAAGAACGGCGACAAGGGCCCACAGGCTGACAACGTTCACGTTATCTAATAACAAGTTTCAACCACTAGAGCCATCCCTTCGGGGGTGGCTCTAGTCATTTAAGCCAAACTTGCACTCTCGCCCCCGAAGTGCCAAAATTGATTAGCACTCTCATTAGGAGAGTGCTAATCATTCCAAACTAATTCCGTCCAGGAGGGCGTTACCAAACATGGCAAAAATCATTAGCTTTAACGAAGAGGCACGTCGTGGCCTTGAGCGCGGTTTGAACATCCTTGCCGACACAGTAAAGGTCACCCTTGGCCCACGTGGTCGCAACGTTGTTCTAGAGAAGAAGTATGGCGCACCTACCATCACTAACGATGGTGTTTCAATCGCCAAGGAAATCGAACTAGAAGACCCATTCGAGAGAATCGGTGCAGAACTAGTTAAGGAAGTTGCTAAGAAGACTGACGATGTTGCTGGAGATGGAACTACCACCGCAACCGTTCTAGCTCAGGCACTTGTTCGTGAAGGTCTACGTAACGTTGCAGCTGGTGCTGATCCAATCAGCCTAAAGCGCGGCATCGAGAAGGCAGTTGAAGCTGTCATCGCTGAATTGTTCAAGCAGGCAAAGCCTGTTTCAAGCAAAGAGCAGATTGCAGCTACTGCATCTATCTCTGCAGGTGACACAGTAATCGGTCAGATCATTGCTGATGCAATCGACAAGGTCGGTAACGAAGGTGTTGTAACAGTTGAAGAAGGCAACGCTTTCGGAATCAACCTAGAACTAACCGACGGTATGCGTTTCGACAAGGGATACATCTCTGGTCTATTCGTAACTGACCCAGAACGCCAGGAAGCTGTTCTTGAAGATGCAGTTGTTCTAATTGCAAACAGCAAGATCTCTCAGGTTCCTGAGATTGTTCCTATCGTTGAAAAGGTAATGCAGTCAGGTAAGCCACTATTGATCATCGCTGAAGATGTTGAAGGTCAGGCACTGGCAACTCTAGTTCTAAACAAGATGCGTGGAACCTTCAAGTCAGTTGCTGTTAAGGCTCCTGGTTTTGGTGACCGTCGTAAGGCAATGCTTCAGGACATCGCAATCTTGACCGGTGGAACTGTAATCACAGAAGAACTAGGTCTAAAGCTAGAGAACACCACACTAGACATGCTGGGTAGTGCTCGTAAGGTGGTTATCACCAAGGACGAGACCACCATTGTTGATGGTTCAGGTGACAAGGAGCAGATTGCTGGTCGCGTTGAGCAGATCCGTCGCGAGATCACAAACACCGACAGCGACTACGACCGCGAGAAGCTACAAGAGCGTCTAGCAAAGCTTGCTGGTGGTGTTGCAGTTATCCGTGCGGGTGCAGCAACCGAAGTTGAGCTAAAAGAGCGCAAGCACCGCATCGAAGATGCAGTTCGTAACGCTAAGGCAGCTGTTGAAGAAGGTATCGTCGCCGGTGGTGGTGTTGCTCTAATTCAGGCTGGTAAGGCTGCATTCGAAACTCTAAAGCTTGTTGGTGATGAGGCTACCGGTGCGAACATTGTTCGCGTTGCTATCTCAGCTCCGCTAAAGCAGATCGCGCTAAACGCTGGTCTAGAGCCAGGGGTTGTTGCTGAGAAGGTTGCAAATCTACCTTCAGGTCACGGTCTAAACGCCGCAACCGGTGAGTATGTTGACATGCTCGAAGCTGGCATTAACGACCCAGTAAAGGTAACCAGATCTGCACTACAGAACGCGGCATCTATTGCCGGTCTATTCCTAACCACTGAAGCAGTGGTCGTAGAGAAGCCAGAGCCTCTAGCTCAGCAGGCTCCTCAAGGCGGAGGCATGGACTACTAAAACTTAGCCAGATCGCTCCGGCTAAAAGGGTTGGGACTTGAAAGAGTCCCAACCCTTTATCATTACCCTGGAGTTAGCCCATGAAGAGGCGTTGGTTTGCAATCTCGATCTCACTGTATTGCGATGCTGCAATACGAAGTGCTTGACCGAGTTCGCCGAGTTGATTATCAACTGTTGTTGCTGTTATTTTCCAGCGAGTTACTAGCTCTTGAAAACTGCTTGCAGCACTTCCGCGCCAAACATCTTGCAAGCCGAGAAGTTGAACGTGTAGTCCATCAACTTCAGCCTGAATCTTTGCAATAGTTCCTTGGATAGTGCTGTTAGCAGCTAATACGTGTTCGCTGTCTACTTGAATCTGTGCCATATCTGTTTACCTCCTTCGGTAAACATGTTGGCAGCAATGAACTAGCTAACTACTTTCAGATTTAAAGATGTGAGTAACTAGGCAATCTCTGAACTTGTTGAGAACTAGTTAGGGAGAACGATTCGGAAAGTTGCTCCGCCACCTACAGTTTCAACTGCGGTAATGGTTCCACTGTGTCTTTCAACGATTCCTTTGACGATTGCTAGACCTAGTCCTGAACCTCCGGTGTCACGGTTGCGTGAATTGTCGCTTCTGTAGAAGCGCTCAAAGATCTTGCTTCGAAGCTGCTTAGGAATACCTTCTCCATGATCTCTAACTTCGATGATGGTTTGAGTTGCTGTTTGCTCCAGAGCCAACTCGATAGGTTTGTCGCCTGCGAAGGTGATTGCGTTGGTGAGAAGATTGGTAAGTACCTGTCTCATTGCGGGTTCATCGAACCGAGCAGTTAGTGACCCATCAAACTTCTTGCCTAGAGAATCAGTAACAGTAATCTTTGCATTCTGGTGACCCGTGGAAACGTTAGTTGCAACAGATCTTGCAACCTCGCCTAAATCTTCAGTGACAATTTGTAGTTCACTTTCGCCATCAAGTCTTGCTAGTGCTAGAAGTGATTCCACCAGGGATGTCATGCGAATCGCTTCGCTTTCGATGCGTTGCATCGCGTCGGTGACTTCCTTCTTTGACTTGAAGGCCCCCATTCGGTAAAGCTCTGCATAGCCTCTAAGGGTGACCAGGGGAGTTCTAAGTTCGTGGCTGGCATCCGCAACAAACTGACGCATTCGATCAAGCGTTGAATTGCGGGCTTTGATAGAGCCCTCGATAGACCCGAGCATCTCATTCAGCGAGTGATTCAGCAGGGCTATCTCTGTCTTACCTTCAATCTCAGGAAGTCTACGGTCTATCTTTCCGCTTCTGATGGCATCGGCTGCAGCTGAAACTTCACGCAGTGGTCTAAGCGCTGAAGATATCGTTAGCCAGATAGCCAGAGCGCTAATCGCCAAAAGCAATGCGCTGAAGCCAATACCGATTGCCTGATACTGCCTCACAATGGCGTTGTTTAGACCAACAGGAAGCGCCACCACAACTGACCCCGCCATTTCAGGAGAAGGGAGTGCAACTAGTCTCCACTGCTCAGGTTTTTGTTCTGGATGCTTGGACGATTTCAGTTCAGCGGTAAAGGGTGTGCCATGGGTTGCCACCACAGAAACAACATCAAACTGTTCGAGATTAGGAACTTCTGTGTTTTGAGTTGCAGCTGAAACTAGGCCTAGATAAATTCCTCCTTGGGCATCTAGGAAGGCGATGTAGTAATCACTAGGAAGAGCAGGAATAGTGATTTCTTTGGTAGCAAGACGCTCTTCTATTGTTGTTGGATCTTCTTGAGCGAGAACGCTGGCTGTTTGAAGCAGAAGACTGTCGGTGTTTTGCTGAAGATAGGTTTTTAGCAGCGAGACGGTTCCTAGCACACTGATACCGAGTAGTAACGTGATGATTCCAACTGAGATTGCTGTTAGCCTCGTGCGAAGCGAGAGCTTTCCCCAGTTCTTGGTGATTACGTTGTTACTAGTTGCAGGAACCTTATTCATTTACTCTTCGCTTTTAGCTACTCGGAAGATGTATCCAACACCACGCTTGGTTTGGATTAGCTGGTTCTTGCTCAGTGGATCAATCTTC
>RFNI01000087.1 GCA_009927245.1 Actinomycetota bacterium
GCGTTTAGGTTTGCAGCAAGAGCAACTGGAATTCTTGATGCAGCACCAGCTGAAGTCTTCCAAGCGGAAGCAGTAACACCAACTGAGCGTCGCTGTGGAACGATAACTCCCTGTCCACCGAAGGCTGCAACTGAACGAATGATCGCACCTAGGTTTCTAGGATCTGTAATGCCATCAAGCGCGACCAGCAGTGGCTTCTGACCACGGCTGAGAATCTTGTCTAGCAGTTCGCTTGGGTGCTGGTAGTTATATGGAGGAACCTGGAGAGCAATACCTTGGTGAACTGCATCGTGACCGGTCATGCGATCAATCTCAGGTCTTGTTACTTCACCAACAGAAATACCTCTTGCGTTAGCAAGTGAGATGGCTTCCTTTACTCTGTCATCCATCTCGATTCGAGCAGCAATAAAGAGTGCCGTTGCAGGAACCTTTGATCTCAATGCCTCTAGTACTGAGTTACGACCTGAAAGTACTTCGCTAGCATCTGCTGCCTTCTGAACTCTGCGACCTGTTCTAGCTGCACCTCCAGCGTTACCAGCTGTTCTAGTTCCAGGGCTAGGAACTCACCCTTTTTAGTAGTTGGTGCAGTTCCTGGCTTAGCCTTAGCAACCCTAGGTGTCTGTGAAGCTTTACGCTCTCTAAGCGCTTTAGCCTTGGCCGCTGGGTGATACTTTCGATCCTCAGCCTTAGGTGTTGGTCCACGACCTTCTAGAGCCTGACGACCTTTACCTCCGGTGCCAACCTTAGGAGCTCCTTTAGAGCCACCCTTCTTAACACGTGCCGCGCCTGGGCGGCCTGGTTTCTTAGCCATTGATGCTCCATATCGTTTGGTTTGGTAAGTCTTCTAGGGTTACCCCAAGGGTGGTTAGTTCATCGCGAATCTGATCTGCTTTAGCAAAGTCTTTACTTGCCTTAGCTTCTGCACGAAGACTAATCAATTCTTCAATCTTTTGACTAAGCGCTGCATCAATCTCTTTCGCTTGCTCAAGCATCAAGCCTAAGACCTCAACCATTTGAACTACCTGAGATAGGCAGGTAGTCACAGTTTCTTTGTAATTAGCATCTAGAGCAGTATTACCCGCTCTGACTGTTTCATGAATAACAGCAATTGCGCCAGGAACATTCAGATCAGAGTTCATAGCTGCTACGAAGTTCTCAGGTAGTGGAACAGTGACACTTGATGTTTGCAGTTTGGCTCGCTTGATGAATCCCGTGATTCGATCTAGTGCTGACTGAGCATCACTCAATGAGGTTGGTGTGTAATCAAGGTTGCTTCGATACTGAGAACTTGAGAGCCAATAACGAATAGCCGACCAAGAACCAGCTTCTAGTAGTTGTTCAACTGAAACTCCATTACCCAAACTCTTAGACATCTTCTGTCCCTGAAT
>RFNI01000173.1 GCA_009927245.1 Actinomycetota bacterium
GATTTGACCCTTTAGTTTGATTTCGAGTGTTGTAGCAAACGAATCTTTTTCGACCTCGTCCAGTCTAGGGCTGATTTAGGTAATCTGTGCCAGTCAATTCAAGCCCTATAACGGGACTGTTATAGAAGGTTTTTAGGGCTCTGGATTGAAATCAAGGCCTAAACGGACCTCAATTGGGTACTTTGCATCAGCCTTTACCTCAACTGGCATCTCACCTAGAACTAGCTGGATTCGGTTAGCCAGGACTCTAGAGTCCTCTTTTTGGATATAGATCACTGTTTTAGGGTAGGTCGTTATCAAGTGTCACTGAATAAGGAACCACATAATTTGCATCTAAAAGCTTCTGGCCAATGCGCGCTGCATACTGTCTAGTTCCAGTTCCATCAATGACAGTGATCGGCGTTGAGATGTCAACTCCCTTGACGATTGTCTTTTGCGGTGCTGGGGTAGCAAGTGTTGCAACTGCATACTGCAGTCCAAAATAGCCACCTAGTGATAGAACAGCAGATGCGACGGCAAGCCACAAGAGTTCGAACCAGCGTTCTCTTGCAGTCTTTCTCGCACGATGGCGACCAACTTGCTCAAAATCTGGCTTTAGCAGATCTAGAGCATCAGTCTTCTTGGCCATTTCTCTCCCAGACTCTGAAGGTAATCAGATAACTGTTCTATATTAGGTACCTAACCTGTGAGATATCTGAAGAGGGCTAAATTGACCGAACGTAAAGTTGAAAAGACCGAAGAGCAGTGGCGCGAAGAGCTGAGCGAATTCGAGTATCACGTCCTTCGCGAAGCTGGCACCGAGCGGCATTCACTGGAGAGCTTCTCAATGAGGAGAGAACTGGAACTTTCCGTTGCCGTGGCTGTAATGCTGAATTGTTTACCAGCACCACCAAGTTTGATTCACACTGTGGCTGGCCAAGTTTCTATGAGCCTAAAGAAGATCATGCTGTTGAGCTAAGAGAAGACAACAGCCACGGAATGAAGAGAGTCGAAGTTCTCTGTCGATCATGTGGATCTCACCTAGGTCACGTCTTCGAAGATGCACCACAAACCCCAACCGGTGATCGCTACTGCATCAACTCTGTGAGCATTACCTTTGAAGCTCAATAACAGAGCACTAATTGTTATCGATGTCCAAAAGGGCTTCGCTGAACATGACCTACGTGGTGAACGCAATAATCCAGACTGCGAAGCCAACGTAGCAAAACTCATCGAAGCATGGAGAGAAAGCAAGCTCCCTGTTGTATTTGTAAAGCACAATTCAAAGTCAGAGACCTCAGTGCTTAGACCTAACCAACCAGGTAATGACTTCAAGGACATCATCACTGGAGAGCCAGATCTATTGGTTACCAAGAGTGTTAACTCAGCCTTCTATGGAACACCTGATCTATACCAGTGGCTGAAAGCTAGAGAGATAGATTCAGTTGCCATCTGTGGAATTCAAACCAACATGTGCTGTGAGACAACAGCTCGCATGGCTGGAAATCTAGGACTAGACACGTGGTTCGTTTTGGATGCAACCCATACCTTCGCTAAAGAGTTCAACGGCAAGAAAATCAGTGCTGAAGAACTTGCCCAGACCACTGCCGTCAATCTTTCGGTTGAGTTTGCTGAAATACTAAGTACTGAAGCAGCAATTTCAAGAATCTAGAGAAGGTGGGAAAATGACAAACTTCGACAGCTCAAAGTTCAACAAAAAGCTAAAAAAGAAGATCAAGAAGAGCATGGGCTCAAAGAAGAACGTGACAGTCAAAACCAGTAACGGTCTTTACTTCATGGGCTTTATCGGAGCAGCTATTTACTACATCTCAACAGCTACTGATTTCTGGATAGGCGTTGTTGGTGTCCTGAAGGCAATCGTTTGGCCGGCATTCTTGGTCTACGAAGCTCTAGCGAAACTCGCTTAATTAACTGGAGCCGACCAGGGGACTCGAACCCCTAACCCTCGCATTACAAGTGCGATGCGCTACCAATTGCGCCAGGTCGGCTTGGACAGATGTCCGAAGAAAAGTTTATCGGGCAACTGAGGAAGTTTTTTCAATAATTCAAAAGTTCCTTAAAGTAAGAAGGCCGAGTCTAAAGACTCGGCCTTACTTATTGAAATCTGAACTACTTAGCTGAGTACTCCACTGAGATGGTCGCTGAAGTGAACGGGCCGTAACC
The DNA here is from genome assembly GCA_009927245.1 of Actinomycetota bacterium. Classification (GTDB taxonomy): domain Bacteria; phylum Actinomycetota; class Actinomycetes; order Actinomycetales; family Microbacteriaceae; genus Rhodoluna. The sequence continues at coordinate 2,164 of RFNI01000173.1, forward strand.
ATCAGCAGAAACCACAGCGCGGTACTGGTACTTTCCAGGCTCGGTCTTGATTAGAGCAAAACCAACGCTTGATGAGCTCTTGCTAGCAGTTAGTGAACGGAACTCGGTCCAAGATCCACCAGGTGCCTGCTCTTCAATAACGATGCTTACCTTTGAAGCGTCAGAGTCAGCTAGGTCTAGGTCGCCAACGATGTTGGCACGCTCACCTACGGTGTACTTGCCAGTTTCATTACCTGACAGGCTCAAGACAATCTGCTTAGCTCCTGAAGCGCCTGAACAAGCCGCTAGGGTAACCGCTAAAACAACTGCAATTGCTGTAGCAAAAATATTCTTCTTCAAGTAAGTCACTTCTTTCTTAGTTGGGTATTACTTTCGGTTGTTTTCAAAGAACTGGTTGAACAGAGCTGGGTTAGTTAGCTGCTCATATTCCTTAAAATCATACTTGACGCCGTTAACAAGAATGAACGGTGTTCCGGTAGGGATTTCGGTTCCTGTAACAGCCGGCTTACTTAGGGCCTCAGCGGTCCTGTTTTCAATGAACTTTGCGTATCTCTTTTGATCAATACAGGTGTTCATCTCGGCGTTCATGTTCACACCAGCGCCTGAAAGCGTTGACTTGAGGTCTGAATCTGATGGTCCTGCTGTTTGTTCTTCTGGCTGGTTAGCGTAAAGAGCGCTGTTCACGGCAAAGAACTTCTCAGGCTGAGAGTTAGCAACACAGAAGGCTGCGTTGGTGGCTCTTGAAGAGTAGTTGTTGCGTGATTGACCATCAAGGAATGAAATTGGGTGAATTTCGATGGTAGCAAGACCCGACTCAGCCCAAGTCTTCAACTGGCTTGAGTTAGGCACTTCAAACAGCTGACAAATTGGGCACTGGTAGTCCTGGTAAATCACAACACGGTTGGTAGCTTCGATCTCGGCAGCAGAAGCAATCTTTAGATCTTTACCGATTACGACACCGCCAAGTTTGGTGACGTTAGCTGGAACTTTATTGCTGTTGTCTACCTTCTCGTTTGGAGCACTCATAGCAATCACAATTGCATACACTATTCCAGCAACTGCTAGGACAATTCCTAGTGCGATACCGGTTGTGACCAATAGCTTCTTGCGCTTTTCACCTGAGGCACGCTTCTCGCGAAGCTCTCTAGCCTTTGCTCTAGCTTCTTCGCGCTGCTGTGAACGGGTCGGTCTTGGAGTGTTCGACATAATGCTCTACCTCTGATATCTACAAATTGATAAAGATTTGCCCTTCGGGCTAGGTCTTTAAGTCTAAACGACTTGAGGGAAATGCGATAATAAAGATACCTAGAGCGGTTGCTTTA
>RFNI01000216.1 GCA_009927245.1 Actinomycetota bacterium
GGGGAGAGGTCAATCTCAGTTCCGTTTACAAATACTTCATGAGCATCCTGGTTGATCTTGATTTCACCAACTTCGATGATGCTGTCTTCAGCATCCTGCTTCTTAGTTCTTCTAAGAATGGCATGAATACGAGCAATGACTTCATCGATGCTAAATGGCTTAGTCATGTAGTCATCGCCACCAACGGTTAGACCAGTTACTTTATCTCCACGGTCATCTCTAGCGCTTAGGAAGAGAACCGGAAGGTCTATGTTCATTGAACGAAGCTTCTTAGTTACGCTGAAGCCACTCTGATCAGGCAGCATGACATCGAGAATCATGATGTCTGGTTTAGCTTTCTCAGCAACGGTAACTGCTTCGGTTCCAGTACCAACGGAATAGACACTGAAACCAGCGAATTTCAAACCTGCTTCAAGCAGGTCACGGATGTTCTTTTCATCATCAACGATAAGTACTTTTGGATTCTTCATACCTCAACCATGACACCAATTGATAGCGAAAACCTTAAGGTTGGCTGAGTGTTTCCTGAGAGTAAATGAGCCTAGAGATCAACCGCATCAACGATTTCGTAGGCGTAGCCCTGCTCCGCTAAGAACCTCTGACGGTTCTGAGCAAAGTCCTGATCCACAGTGTCACGGGTAATCAGGGTATAGAAGCTGGCAGTCCTGCCATCAGCCTTGGGTCTCAGTAGTCTCCCAAGACGCTGAGCCTCTTCCTGCCTAGAGCCATAGGAGCCTGAGATCTGGATTGCAACCGATGCCTCTGGTAAGTCAATCGAGAAGTTAGCGACCTTAGAGACAACGAGAACGTTGTTACGCCCTTCTCTAAATTCAGCAAAGAGGCGCTCGCGTTCATCAACTGGAGTTTCTCCAGTAATCAACTTCGCCTTTAATGCACCAGCAACCGTATTCAACTGATCGATGTATTGACCAATGATTAGGGTTGGTTCGCCTGCGTGCCTGGCAAGTAGTTTCTGGATGATTGGAATCTTGACCGGAGAGCTAGCAGCCAATCGATACTTATCTTCTTGGTTAGCAATCGCATATTCCAGATGTTCCACCTCTGGCAAATCAATACGAACTTCATAGCAGGCAGCCGGAGCGATATACCCCTGTGCTTCGATCTCTTTCCAAGGTGCATCAAAACGTTTAGGTCCGATGAGAGAGAAGACATCTCCCTCTTTGCCATCTTCTCTAACCAGGGTTGCAGTTAGGCCAAGCCTTCTTCTTGCTTGGAGATCTGCTGTCATCTTGAAGATTGGTGCAGGCAGTAGGTGAACCTCATCGTAAACAATCAGACCCCAGTCGTGATTGTTTAGCAGGGCAAGGTGAGCATATTCACCCTTACGTTTGGTTGTGAGGATTTGATAGGTAGCGATGGTGATCGGAGCAATCTCTTTCATTGAGCCGCTGTATTCACCTATCTCCTCTTCAGTTAGAGATGTGCGTTTTAGTAGTTCTGCCTTCCACTGCCTAGCTGAAACAGTGTTGGTAACAAGAATCAAAGTGTTGGTCTTAGCAACTGCCATGGTGGCAGCTCCGACAATAGTCTTTCCAGCACCACAGGGAAGCACCACAACGCCTGAGCCACCATCCCAAAACTTCTCAACAGCAGACTCTTGGTAGTTGCGAATCTTCCAGTCATCCTCTTTTAGATCAATCTCGTGAGGTTTACCTGGTGTATAGCCAGCGAGGTCTTCTGCTGGCCAACCTAGTTTTAGTAACTCCTGTTTAATTTGACCTCTAGCCCAGTCGGCTATCTGCCAAGTGTGTTCATCGATTCTGCCAACCAGCAGGTCATTTACTTTTCTCTGGCGAGTGGTTTCAACCAGGACAGCAGGTTCTTGCGAATACAGTTGCAGGTCCCCGCCATCACCTTTTTGAATAACCAGGCGACCGTATCTAGCCATGGTCTGTTCAATGTCTACCCTGATGCTGGCAGGGACAGGAAACTTGCTGTATTTGTCTAGAACACCCATTACAAAGTCACTGTCGTGACCAGCTGCTCTGGCATTCCAAAGACCAAGCTTGGTGATTCGGTAGGTGTGAACGTGCTCTGGGGCTCGCTCCAATTCAGCAAAGACAGAGAGGTCGTGACGAGCGTCGGCTGCTTGGATGTGATCAACTTCCAAGAGTGAAGTTTTATCGCTTTGAACGATTAGTGGTCCGCCAGACATCCTTCTAGCCTAAGCGAACACCGGTAATACTGCTAAGTGGGATTACCCGCTCACAATCAGCCTTGCGGTCACGTCCTCTAAGGCGGCCATTAGCTAAACCTGTCGGCTCAAGGACAAACTCATGATTCTCCTTGTTAACAACAACTAAAACAGTGAGGGAGCCTTTGCTCTTAATGCAGAGTTCAAGCTGTCTAACAATGTCATTTCCCTCAGGAGCCTCACCCATACGGGTTTCATGATCTCGCCAACGCTTGATATCCATCAGCACGCTCTTTGGAAGTTCTTTAGTTTTGTCTTGAATCCCGGCAGCACTCCAGTTGCTAATTACAAGGTTGTTGGCATCCTTACGGATAGCCGCATATTTACCTTCACGAAGTTGGTAGTAAACGATGTCGAGTTCAAATCTGGTCAACAAGGTTGTCTCATCAAGTCTGGAAATAGAGATTGGTCGAAGAGTGGTGTCATTCAAGATGTGAGTTAGTAAAACCTGGTCTTTAGATTCAATGGCTGTGCCCTTATCGGTTGCACGCAAAACTAATCTTCCGAAGCGGCTAGCAGCTTCTCGAATCAGATAATCAACTGGCTGGGGAATTGCTGAACCAGATAGTTCAGCAAGTAGTGCTCTGATGGACTCTTCCGTGAGGCCTGTCTCTAAACCGTGAGTGATGCTCAAGGTATTGATTCGATATGTTGAGGCAACACCGATTCGCTCGGTCTCAACGAATCTTCGTAGTTCAAGTTCTGTCTTTGTTGGAAGTGGTCCAACCGAAATGATAGAGAGATCTGCTTGAACGATTACTCTCGATTGGGTTTTAGGAAGACTCAACGCTAAGCGCTTTCCAGCATCCTCAACCTTCCCTTGCATTAGAGGTGCGAACCAGGATGAAACCTGACCGTTAGAAGATAGTCCAATTAGTTCAGCGAGGGATAGCAATCTAGTTATGTGTGAACTGATTCCATCGTTAGCTAACGGGAAGATTTCCTTCATTGCTGTATCCAGTGAATTAGCATTCACAAGTTCGATTGCGGAGTCCTCTCCAAGCAGCATTCGCCAAGTCTTCGCCAAGTGCAGCCAACGTTGTTCAGGTTCACCCTGCAACCAATCAAGATAGGAAGCACCAACTCGCCAACGTTTCTCTAGAAGAGTTACCAAGCCAGTCATCTGAGCGATTGAATACAGAGCTTTGGCATAGTCAACTGATCTACCTAGGTGCAGAGCCAAACGCTTTAGTTCAGGTAAACCAACCGAACCTCTACCAACCTCTGGGATATAACGCTGCTCTAGATCAATTAGTAACTCTGTTATTGCCTGAACTGTTTCAAAAGCTGATAGACCTGCCTGCGGATCAATCTGTTCGAAGGGAGTAACAGGCGTCGAGTTGGAAAGTGTTACTTCGGAGATACCTTTGCCAACCTGCTGTTTGAAAGCTTCCTTAGCGCTTTCGAAAGGAATGTATTTTGTCTTACCGTCTTCAACTGTTTTATAAACCAAGAAGAGTTTCACAAGCACTTCAAGGTAAGGCTTGTCAGCAGATTTACTTTGGTTGTTCAAGAGATTAGTGAAGGCTGAAATCTGGCCTCTGGTTAGACCTGCAATTGCGCCACTTACGCTCTGCGGTTTTAGAAGTGCTGAGGCTAGATCAAAGAAGTCACCAAAGTTACTCGAAGGCATTAGACGAATGCCAATGACTCGAGCTAAGTCCTCATCACTGGCATTGCTTAGATGCTTTGCAACTAGTAAACTTCACTCATTAGGTTGCTTGTTTAGTTTTTTGCGCTTTGTACTCAAAATTAGAAGAATCACCAGGAAGACAAAACCAAGAGGCAAAACCAGCATTGGAACTAGCCCTAAACCAACAGGGACCCATGAGCCTCCCGAGAAGGCTGCAAGAAGAATGACAAGGACGGAAAGAACCGATAGCCCAACACAGACAATAAAGCCATAGCCGAGGAGAGTCTCCAATGTTGAGCTGGGGGTTTCTGGGTTAGTCTTCTTATTCTTAGCCATCCTTTTAGGATACTTGGAAACCTCAAGTAAAATGAAGGCTGCGGCAATGAAAGAGGTAGATATGCCAACAGGACACGTAAAGTTCTTTGATAACGTCAAAGGCTTTGGATTTGTGCAATCAGATGAAGGAACCGAAGCGTTCCTGCACGTGAGCAACCTACCCGACGGAACTACCGACATCAAGCCTGGTACTCGAATCGAATACAGCATTGTTGACTCTAAGCGTGGGGCTCAGGTTATGACCATGCGCATTATCGAGGTTCCAGAGAGCCTTGAGAAGAAGCAGCGCGCTAACGCCAGAATGAAGAACGAAGATCTAGTCATCTTGGTTGAAGGTCTAATCTCAGCTCTAGACAAAATTCGCCCTGGCATCGAACACGGCAGACTTCCTGAGGGTGCTAGCGCAGAAAAGCTAGCTAGATTGCTGCGCACCTTGGCAGATCAACTACACAGCTAATGGCAAAACTTAAGAAACTCCCTAAGTTCGTCAAACTGGTCAAACCTGAAAAACAGGTCAAGAACAAGTTTGACGTGAAAGCATTTGCTGAAGTTGCAGCTAAAGCGGCAGCCCTTCCTAAAGAGCTCGGTCCTTTTATTGAAAGCGCCGAAGATGGCGAAGGCGTGACCTCATACTTCTGGGCTGCTAACCAACCTGGTTACGTTGGCTGGCGTTGGGCCGTTACAGTCGCTCAACTTGACCCAACCAGCGAGCCAACCCTTTGTGAAGTTGCCCTCATCGCAGGTGAAGAAGCTCTTGCTGCACCTAAGTGGGTACCTTGGTCAGAGAGACTTGCCGACTACCAAGCACTTCAAGCAGAACTAGAGAAGCAAGCAGCTTTAGATGCCGAAGAAGCTGCTTTGAAAGAATCAGATGAAGACAGTGAAGATGAATCTGAAGAAGAAACTGAAGACGAGCTATCGGTTGCCGACTCTGAAGTAAGCGAAGAGACCGAGAAGTAATCCCACCACACAGGTGTATGGATACCAAACTTTGTTTGGACTTGTGATTTGACTATAGAAAACCAGGATAAGAACTAGCGCTATAGCAAAAGCAGCCATCCCAAGCAGAACAGCAACTTTTGCTGTACCCCTGATTGGTTCAGGGTCTGGCTTACGTTCTGAGTCTTTAGCTATCCAACGCATTTGTTTTCCTAACCAAGATTTGCAACTACATAGTCAATTGACTTAGTTAGTTGCTGAACATCGCTTAGTTCAGTTGCTGTAAAGGTGGCGATACGAAGTTGGTTTCTTCCTAGCTTTCTATATGGCTCAGTATCAACAATTCCGTTGGCTCTAAGCACCTTGGCAACCAGGGCAGCATCAACTGAATCGATGAAATCGATTGTGCTAACTACCTGTGAGCGGTGTTCAACGACAGATACGAAAGGTGTTGCAAAAGCACTTGCTTCTGCCCAGTTGTAGATGTGCTGAGATGCTGCCTTAGTTCTAGCATCAGCCCAAGCCAGACCACCGTTTTCATTCATCCAGTCCACTTGTTCAGCAAGTAAGAAAGGGTTGAGATAGCCGGGGTGTTTAGAGTCTGGTTGAGTCTTGAGTTATCGATTGCAGTCTTGAGGGATAGGAACTCTGGGATGTATCGATCTGATGCAGCAATTCGCTCTGCACGCTCAACAGCTTGAGGTGACATCAGAGCAAACCAAAGACCACCATCACTTGCAAAGTTCTTCTGCGGGCAAAGTAGTAAACGTCAGTCTCGTAAGGGTCAAAGTCAATACCACCGGCAGCTGATGTTGCATCAGTAAAGAACAGTGCTCCAGAATCTGCTCCAGGAACTCTCTTCACTGGAGTAACGACACCGGTTGAAGTTTCATTCTGGGGATAGGCATAAGCACTGATGCCAGCCTCTGCTCTAAGTTCAGATCTAGAACCAGCTTCTGCTTGAACAACTGTTGGCTTCTCTAACCAAGGGGCACTTAGAGAGGTTGCAAACTTAGCGCCGAACTCTCCGTGCACAAGTAACTGAGACTTTCCTTCAGCGAGTGAGAAAGCCGCGACATCCCAGAATGCTGTTGAGCCACCGTTACCTAGGACAATCTCGTAACCGTTTGGGTTATGGAAGAGATCCATCAGACCGTCTTGAACTCGCTTGACTAGGTTCTTGACTGGAGCTTGGCGGTGGGAGGTTCCAATGAGCTTTGCACCTTCAGTATTGAAGGCGGCTAGTTGCTCAGTTCTTACCTTAGAAGGACCACAACCGAAGCGGCCATCTAGGGGAAGTAAGTCTTTGGGAATATTTATCTCTACCATTGTGAAAGTTTAGCCGAGGGACAGTACTTACGATTTAGGCTTGTAGGGTGACCGACCTAATTGATACCACCGAGATGTATCTTCGAACCATTTTGGAACTCGAAGAAGAAGGTCACATTCCCATGCGCGCGAGAATCTCGGAACGCTTAGACCACTCAGGACCAACAGTCTCAGAGACCGTTGCCAGAATGGAAAAGCACGGTCTAGTCTCACTGACCAGCGATCGACACCTAGCTCTAACCGATGAGGGTAGAACCCTAGCCATCGAGGTAATGCGTAAGCACCGCTTAGCAGAACTACTTTTAGCAAACATCATTGGTTTGGACTGGCACCTGGTTCACGAAGAAGCCTGTCGCTGGGAGCACGTCATGAGTGAACAGGTTGAGAGAAAGATTCTTGAACTTGTTCCAGATGTTGAGAAGTCACCTTTTGGTAATCCAATTCCAGGGTTGGAACATTTAGGTAGAGGCCCGTCTACCTCCATGGATGAGAAGGTAAGGCCACTTATTGAATTCCTCGATGTTGAAGTTGAGATAGCCAGAATTGCTGAACCACTTCAGTCTTTTCCGGATGCTTTAGCCCACCTTGCTGCCGCTGGGATAGTGCCGGGCACCAAAGTAAAGGCCACACAGGCCTCAGATCGCATCCAATTGACCGCTGTGGAAGGGCAAAGTTCCATCAGCCTCACCGTCTTTGACGTGGCTCATATATTTGTCAAAGAGTCCTAAACCTAGGTAAATGCTGGGAATCAGGGCTTTTTAACCCTGTGAACAGTTTCAGAACTGCCACAGAGCTTAGATCTGCAGGGTAAAATTGGAGCAACTCACCTCTTACATAGGGTGAACAGCGAATTCTCACTAATCCAAGTGCCTGCAGTGAGAATGAATGACAACTTTTGTTTCGCGACAGGGTCGGATTATTGATTCGATGATGAAAGGAGGTCAGCATGACCAAGAAGCCATCCGGCAGACGCCGCGCTGACGTCCAAGTCAACCTGCTCGAATCTTTTGAACTTAGAAGCCGTAGCTCCGTTCGTCAGAGTGCACTAAAGCGTGAAGCTCGTTTAGCTAGAAAAGCAGAAAAGCGAGCAGCCAAAGCAAACCGTAAGAACGCCATCACAGCACCGGTTGCTATTGCCTCAGTATCAGATTCAGTCATCCCTGGAGTGAAGAAGGTTCCACTTCGTAAGAACAGTTCAGTCAGAAGCACTCTGGTTATGTCTGTTGCAGCTGGATTAATCGCAACCCTAGCCTTACCCGCATATGCTTTCTCACCTGCTGTCACAGCCATGTCAGGGCTTACCAATGCGGCTGATCCAACGGATGCCCAAAGCATCAAGATTCTTAGACAGAGCGCAATCAACTTTGAGCGTGGATCTTTTGGGCTGATGTCAGCTTTTGAGCTTGAGCGCATGAACAACAGAAACAACTACCTGGGTTATAAAGGTCTAACTGCTGTGGACTATGCATCTAACCCAACCTTTGCTGAACTTAGTCCAGACGACATCATGAAGGTTGCCGCTAAGTATGTTGGAACACCTTATGTTTTAGGTGGAGAGACACCTGCCGGTCTTGACTGTTCCGGATACACCAGATTGGTCTTCTCTGAGTTTGGCATCTTGCTACCGCACTCGGTAAACGCTCAATCACATGATCCTCACGTTAGAAGAATTCCAAGATCTCAGGCACAGCCCGGCGACTTGGTTATCTTCAACAACCACAGCCACCAGGGTATTTATGCAGGTCCTGGCATGTTCTTCCACGCTCCGTTCTCCGGTGACCGTGTCAAGCTTGCACCTATCTTCACCGATGCCTATTACATCGCTCGAGTAATTAAGTAGTAAATCGGCACCAAAACTTCACCTTAATTTGCGGTGTGTTTTTGCTCTCTTTAGCCAGAAAAGTAATAATCTGTTGCCAAGTCACTAAGGTGCCTTGAAAAGGAGAGAAGAATGAAAGCCAGAGTCGTGTCTGCCAATCACGCATTCCAGCACCGTCATTCCATATGTCCTTGCCAAGCTCGGCAGGCCTAAACGCGTCACTATCAATAGTGGCGCGTTTTTTGTTTGTGCTCCGAAGCGACTTAACGAAAACCTGCAATCCGTGCAGGTGATTTCGAAAGGAAGAAACTTGAAAACATTAGTGCTAAATGCTGGCTATGAGCCGCTCGCCGTTGTCTCATTCAAGCGAGCCATCATTCTTGTCCTAAACAAGAAAGCCACAGTCTTAGAAGGATCTGCTGACCGAAAGGTGAGAAGCGCAACGGGGGAGTTGGAGTTGCCTTCAGTTATCTTGCTCAGCAGATATGTCCGCATCCCTGGAACTAGAAATGTTCCACTTTCCAGAAGAGGCGTTTTACGCAGAGATGGTCATCGCTGTGCATATTGCAACCGAACAGCTAACACTGTTGATCACGTGCAACCTAAATCTCGTGGCGGTAGAGACTCATGGGAGAACCTAGTTGCCTGCTGCTTACGGTGCAACAACATCAAAGGCGATAAGACTCTGAATGAAATCGGATGGACTTTATCCTTCGCTCCGAAAATGCCATCCGGAAGTGTCTGGATGGTTCGTGGAGCTGAACGAGTTGAACCTGAGTGGGATGAGTACTTGCGTTTATCTAACGCT
>RFNI01000086.1 GCA_009927245.1 Actinomycetota bacterium
CAAAGCGATGGCAGCGCTTCGGTTACGGTTCTCAAACAGTGCAGGGCCAGTTATTCTTGCGCTGGTCTTAGGAGGCTTAGGGAGTGCACTCAGTTCAGCTAACTTTGCTAAGGCATCGTTGACGCTGATTCCAAGCACTGGATGTTTACGTTCTAGAGAATCAAAGTATTGATCGAGCTTTTCTTCAATCCCAGCTTTATTTGCTATTGCAGCAGGCAGGTTAGCAAAGCCGGTCTTTTCGAATCTAGAGATAGCGCTAACCACATCAAGCCAGGCACTTCGTGAACGGATGAGCAATCCAGCTAGACCGACCTGAGACAGGCGGTCACTAACTTCATTCAGCGTCTGTCTTCTAGGTGCAACAACAAGAGCTCGCTTGTTATCTGCAGAGAGTGCGGCAAGGATGTTCACTACAGTTGGGTGTATCCGGTGCCAGGTAGTGTCTCAACTGCGAAGCTATCCCGTTCAGAACTCTGCTAAAGATGTGCTGCTGGTTGATATCTGCATCTGCAGCAATGATTAGTTGCTCACTCGGGATTGTTTCAGGAAGTTCTGCTGACTCGTTGACAAGGGCAGTCGCTAACTTGGTTGGAGTCTTTGGCAACTCATTCAACATGTATGTTGGGGCAAGAGTTGCGTTGGTTAGAACAAGAGATCTTTGGATCTCTAGATCTGCGATGTCTTTCGTGCTTTCAGCAATAAAGCTCAAAGGCTAATTGGAACTAGGTCGGTGGCATCAACATAGGTTCTAGTTAGTTTCTGAACATCTAGCTCTAGGTTGAATTGCTTGCGAAGGGTCAGGATAAGTTCTGGGTTTACAAACGGTTCACCATTTAGAACAAGTTCAAAATCATTGCCCTTCCGGATGAGCTCTGCTCTCCAGAGCATGATTGGAATTCGAAGATCTAGCTTGGCTGGACGGAAGTCAACTGCTCCAGCTAATAGGTATGTGGTGTTAATGCCGAAGTTGGTAAGAAGTCTCTCACCCTTGATCTTGACTCGCTTGGCTTCAGTTAGGGCCTTTGAATAAGCGATTGGATCTCTGACCAGATTGGCTAAAAAACCGCGGTGGCTCCTGGTGAATATGGAGAGTCCAACAGGGTGCACTCGCTCAAGATTTACTAGCCCTAGGACGTCAAGGTCGAGGTTGGTTAGCGGATTAGCGCCGCCGATGCCTCGAATCTCTTCGAGCCAGCGCAAGTATTGTTCTTGGGGTGCATTTGGCTCAGTCATTAGAGCACTAGCCTAACTTTCAGCCTTGCCTTATCTCGTAGGCAAGGCGGTATTCGGGTAAGTTTGAAACTTGCGGCAAATATTCA
>RFNI01000195.1 GCA_009927245.1 Actinomycetota bacterium
CTAAATGAAGCAGTTGCAATTGGTGAATTTGATAAAGCCAATCACGATAGCCCTTGGTTCAATGCTCAGTTCGAGGACTCCACCGAAGTTCCTAGCATCATCGCACTTGCAAGAAGACTCAGTGAAGATGTCTTACCTCAGTTCAGCGTGAAGCTAGATGATTTCATCAGACAGGTAGATCTTCCACCAGCTCAGAATGTAGCTCAATGGGGAGAATACATTCGCTTGCTTATCTCAATTAGAGCAACCTTGGACAGATTCATTCCAGATGTCTTTGATCGCCCGCTAGATGATCTGATTACCGCTACCTCTCCTCGTAAAGAGAAGACAGGAATGTCAGGTAAGACTCGAAGAGCCCTCAGCAAGCACGCTAAGGAATACGTTCGACCTGGAGTTTCAGTTCCAGACCTGCACACGTCTCTGCTGCAGATCGCTGAACAAGCTAAAGCTTGGAAGGAACTGAGCAATAACCCAACCCCACAAGTTCCAGTTGGTATCGAAGATGCTCAGGTTAGCTACCAATCACTGGTTGCAGATCTAATCAAGCTCGACTCTCACCTAGACCAAGGCCCTAGCGGAACATCCCTACTTGAACTACCGCTAGCTGAACTAGGTAGAAAACTACAAACACTTACTGAAGATGTTGCTCCACTTGAAAACATTGCGGTAAGAAACGATCTCAGAAGGAGAGTTACCGCTCTAGGCCTAGATGCCTTAGTGAACTCTCTTGCTGCAAGCAATTCCAGAAACGAACACCTGGTCTCAGAATTTGACCAGTGCTGGTGGCTCTCAGCGCTTGAGTATTTACTCTCCGGCGATAACTCCTTTGCTGAATACACCCCAGAGTCACTAGCTGAACTGGAATCAGATTTCGTCAAAGCCGAGCAGCTAGTTATTGCTGAAGGCCGTAAAGAAATCTCTAACCGAACAGCTAACCGCTGGCGCAAAGCCGTCGAAGCACTACCTCAGGAAACCGAAGGTTTCAAAGCACTACTCAAGCTAAGAGAAAACACTCTCGCAAAGCTAACCGCAAAGGCACCAACTCTTTGGCCAGCAGTTGCCTCTCACATTGCAATTTCCCCTTACGAGGCAGCAGAACACCTGAAGAAGGACACCCGCTTTGATGTACTGATTGTTCTAGATGCTGCAGGTAGCACGGTAGCAGAAAACCTAAGCGCAATCGTTAGAGCAAAGCAGGTCGTAGTATTCGGAGATCCTGTCATCGCTGAGCCAAATGGCTTTGAAGTTGAGTGGCAGTTAGCTCTAAAGCCAAGACGACCAGAAGCTCCAAGCATATTTGATGTTGTCAGTGAGCGATTCGGCAAGGAAACTCTTCGCAAGTCTTACCGCACCAAGGGTCAACTATTTGGACCACTGGTAAACCGTGAGTTCTACCAGGGCAGATTAGACATTGAACCTAGTGCGGCTGAATTCAATGGACTCAGTTCTCTAGAACTAGTCATTGTTGATGGTGATAACCGTGCTAACCGTAATGTCACTGCAAGCACTGAAGCACCAATCGGTGAGGTGAACAAGGTCATTGAACTAATCACTGACCACGTTAGAAACCAGCCAGAACACTCCCTGCTGGTGGTAAGTGCTAGCTCGGTTGAAGTTGAAGCTATTGATGATGCTCTAGAACTTGAATTACAGGCCAATACCGAATTGAGAGAGTTCTTTGAAAAGCACGGTAGAGAGAAATTTGAGGTTACCAGCCTCTCAGATCTAAACCACAGACTAGCTGACCGAATTATCTTCAGCATCGGTTTCGGAAGAACACCGCAGGGCAAGATTCTCTCTCACTTTGGTCTCCTAAACGAGCCAGAAGCTAAGAGATGGCTAGCCAACATGTTGGTAAGTGCTCGATACAAGATGACCATCGTGAGCTGCTTCAGCGCCTATGACCTACCTGAGATGCGAAGCGAAGGTGCAACTGAGTATTTGCCTATCTTGCTAAAACCTAGCTATAACGAATCTGTTGAATCAGATACCTTTGACAGCGATCCGATGCTGGCTGATCTTGCTAGAAGACTAAAGCGCTTTGGTGTTCGAGTAGTTGAAGGTTTCGGTAAGCGAATCCCACTTATTGCATCCTATGGAAACCAGTTCTTAGTTGTTGAACCTGACTGGTCTAACGGAGACCTGAACTACTCAGAACGTATTCGCATTCGTCCAGCACTTCTTCGTTCCCTCGGATGGTCTTACCAGAGGGTTTATTCCTTTGAAGTCTTTAGTGACCCACAAGCTGTTGCAGAAAGAATTGCAACCAGGTTTGGCATTGAAGTTACCCCAACCATGTTGAATACCACACCTATTGCCAGAGTGTTTGAAGATACCGACGCTGCTTGGGGGGATCGAAGTGATTCAAATGACCAGAGGCTTAGAGAAGACAAACCTCCACACTGGGGCTAGTCCTTTTTAGGCTCTGCCGGCTTTTGGTTGTTATCAGTTCTGTAAAAACCAGAACCCTTAAAGCTCACTCCCACTTTTCCAAAGACTTTTTGTAATTCGCCACCGCATTCAGGGCACACAGACTTAGCTTCCTCATTGATTGACTGCTGAATGTCAAACTCATGAGCACAGCTGGAGCACTTATAGGAATAGGTAGGCATATCTTTAGTTTAAGTCGTGAATAGCAACCTCAGTCACTACTCCGCTAACTCTCTGGTCATGGGCTTCACTGGGAAGAGTCTCTAAAAACTCATCCTCAAAGCAAACCGCATAGACCTTACTACCAGATTGAACTGAAAGCTCACGATCGAAGTAA
>RFNI01000085.1 GCA_009927245.1 Actinomycetota bacterium
CACCTCAATGCCATCATCAAGTAATGAAGAGATGAAATCAGTTGTTGCTGGTTCAGTTCCAAAGGATACATATGTTGCAACTGATTGAGCATCTAGTTGTGAAACTAGTTCAAGAAGGTTAGCTGTGAAGGCTTGATTAGAAGACTCGCGCCTAACTCTGGAAGCAAGTATTTTGCTTCTTAGCTGTGCCTTGGCAAGCGCAATATCATTCACTCCACTAATCTTGCCAGCATGAGCAACTCTTTTGTGCTGACCCAAGGGGACATCAGTTTACGCATTATTAGAACCAAGGACGCAAAGACAATTGAAGGCTAGTCCTAGGTAACAGAGAGTGGCTAAGACCCTGGGAAGCAACCAACCCTTACGGACCAATTTCCTTTGACTTCAAATCTCAGATCAGAGGACTGCTGAGACAACTTGAACGCAGCGAAGGCATGCCTTTTGTCATCATGTATCAAGGGGAGATAGTCGGTCAGTTGAATGTGGCAAACATTCTGCACGGATCTGTTTCATCCTGCGTCATCGGGTACTGGATTGCTCCCGAAGTAGCGGGGAAGGGCATCACTCCGACAGCTGTTGCACTAGCCATGGACTACATGTTCAATGCGGTTGGAATCCATCGAGTAGAAATCGACATCAGACCCGAAAATGGAGCAAGCATTCGAGTTGTTCAGAAGCTTGGACTTCGATACGAAGGTCTAAAGAAGAATTACATCCACATAAACGGTGACTGGAGAGACCACTATGTCTTCGCACTCACCTTCGAAGAAGTTAAAGATGGCGTGCTAAATCGTTGGATCCAGAAAAAAGTTCCGAAAATTGTCTACAACTTTCCAAAAAGCAGCTAAAACTTCCCATTTAGACACGCTGAGTATTACCTAAGGCATTAGTAATGCAGTAAATACTCTAGAGGTATGGAATTTACTGGAACCGGTGGCATACTCTTGCTTGTCATCGCCGTCCTCTGGTTAGGTTTCATGACTCCATCAGGGAAACGCGGCATCAACGATCACACCGAAGCACGAGCAAACCGTCGAGCAGCACGCAGAGCGATCGCAGTTCAAGCTAAGAGTGAGGAAAAAGTTGTTGAAGTGAACCCCTGGTTTGAAAAGGAACTGTCTGTTGAAGTGGAAACGCTCTCAGAGGTTGCACCGGCAGTAGAAAAGGTAGTTGTTAATCGACTACCAGATCCGCTGTCTGCTCGTTTGGGCAAAATCGAAAGTGTTAATTGGGCTGATGTCGTTGAACTTAACGATGCACGCAAAGAAAAAGAGAACATTAGTTCTGAAAATCTCGACGAAATTATGCGTCGAAGACGTTCAAATGGCTAAAAATATTTATAAAACTCACCTTAAAAAACATGCATTTTCTTCTAGGTGTGCTTTATAAGTTCTACTAATCTTTAACTGACCCTAAGTTTAAGGAAGATTACACATGGGCTTGTTAGATGACCTCGTAAGAGGTGGACGCCGTAAGGCAAAAGAAGTAACTAAAGATGTTAACGAATTTATCGAGAAGCACGATCTCGACGATAAGTTCGAAGACGCTAAAGAAGCAACAATCAAAGGTGTAGTGAATGCAGCGAGTGCTATTGAAAAAGGTACCCCTGTAGTTACTGCTAAGGTCGCAAAGACCATAAACAAAGGAGCGAAACAAATGGCAACAACAGTAAAGAAAGCAGCGGCTAAGAAGCCTGCTGCAAAGAAGCCTGTAGC
>RFNI01000084.1 GCA_009927245.1 Actinomycetota bacterium
TTGTGTTAGGCCAGAAGGCTTTAGCACCATCTAAGTCTGCCAGATGTTCAGCCCTTAGGCTTCTAGTTTTGCACCTAGTGCGGGAGAACCAGCGGTCAGGGCAAAGATTCCCCGCTCATTTAGGGTCTTGGCTATCTCAATTGCCTGATCCTTCGAAGAACACAGCGCAGCAATTGTTGGCCCCGAACCAGAGACGATTGCCTTCAAAGCCCCAAGACCTTCGATCTCCTCAATCAGTGATTCCAATTGTGGCATCAGAGCCAGAGCTGCAGGTTGAAGGCCATTACTCAGAACAGATGCCAAAGCCTCAACTGAGGTTACAGACCCAGCGACCTGGCTCAGGTCACTGAATTCACTAGAGGCAACTAGTTCATCAAACTTTGCATAAACCGAAGGAGTTGAAAGTCCTTGTGGGCTAATAGCTAGAACCCAGTGGGTTTCGAACGGTAGTGAGTTAATTGGTTGCAACTGTTCACCGCGTCCAGTTCCGATTGCTAACTGACCTAGAACACAGAATGAGATATCTGAACCTAGTTCAGCTGCAACATCCATCAACTCAGCTGTTGAGAGTCTTGTTGTTCCAAACTCTCGGTGAGCGTATTCGTTGAATGCAACGAGCATGGCTGCAGCATCTGCAGAGCCTCCTGCCATACCGCCAGCAACTGGGATTCTCTTTAGAATATCGATCTGAATATCTGGGGTCTCAATGCCAAGTTTTTGAGACAGCAAAAGTGCAACTTTGGCAACCAGATTAGAACTGTCAGTTGGAACTGCAGCGACGTGTCTCGACGGTAGTCCATCACCTTTGACAAAGATGGAGATACCCGTTCCAGCTAGTGCACCAGATACCGTGATTTCTTCTCTAAGGTCAAGAGCTAGAAAGAGCGAATTAACATCGTGGTAACCGTTTGACTTGAGCGGTCCAACTTCAAAAACTAGATTGACCTTTGCTGGTGCAGTAGCGGTGATGACGGTCATCTTGTTACCTGTGCCTTTACTTTGGCATTGAGATCATTCCAATACTTAGTTCTAGCTTTCAGCATTACTGGGTTCTCGATGAACTCATGTTCAATCAGAATCTCACAACCTTCTTCATGTGATTTGAATACCAAGGTTGCTCTGGTTTCATCGTTGAAAG
>RFNI01000201.1 GCA_009927245.1 Actinomycetota bacterium
GCTGTGATGCTAACCATTGCTTCAAAGACTGCTGCAGGAACGGCTTCATTACTTGGCTGAAGTATTCCAATGAAGACGATGGTGATTAGAAGATAGATCACTAGAACTGCACCTAAAGATATTGCTATTGCTTTAGGGATGTTCTTCTTAGGGTCCCTTACCTCATCACCTAGAGTTGCCACTCTTGCATAACCTGCGAAGGCAAAGAAGATGATTGAAGCAGCTGAGAGAGTTGAGAGGTTAGCTTCTGGCATGAGCATGCCACTGCTAAAGCTTTGCGAACTCAGCCCGTGAGCAAAGCCTGTGCTGATTGCAAAGATTATGAAACCAATGGTGATGATGGCTAGTGCTGCTGCCATCTGAGCTGTTCGGTTGATACCCAAAAGATTGAGTGCAGTCATAAGAAGAATTGAAGCCACCGCTGCTGGCCAGCCTGGATAGCCAGGTAGTAGATAAGTTTCGATGATGATGGCAATCGCAGCGATTGAGGCAATCTTGCCGAAGACAAATGAGAAGCCAGCAATAAAGCTGAAGTCTTTGGGTAGATAAACCCTTGCGTAACTATAAACACCACCGGCTCTAGAGACATGGCTAGCTAGTTGATAAACGGAAGCTGCATTAAGGCTTGCAACAAGAGCAGCCAGAGCTAGAGCGAAGAAGACCTGATCGTTGACTTTTTCCCAGGCTGTTGACCAAACGAAGAAAACACCGGCTCCGAGCATTGAAGCCAAACCGATGGCAACTGCTCCAAATAGAGATAGCTGTTGTGGTTTAGACGTGGCCATCAAACAGGCTGGTAACGCTGTCGTCGTTGAATACTGATGACACTGCTCTAGCAATCAGTGGAGCAATTGATAGCACTGTTAGTTTCTCGAACTGCTTTGATGCATCAATCGGCAAAGTGTTAGTAACGATGACGTTGTCAACATCAGGACCGGAGAGTCTTTCAACCGCAGGGTCACTGAAAACTGCGTGGGTGGCAGCCACAATGATTCGACCTGCACCGTTGTCACGAAGTGCTTTAGCGGCAGCAACGATGGTTCCAGCGGTGTCAATCATGTCGTCAACCAAAATACAGACGCGACCTTCAACTTCACCAACAAGTTCATTTACCTGAACCTGGTTTGGCTTGTTTGGGTCACGACGCTTGTGAATGATGGCTAGTGGTGCACCTAGACGATCTGCCCAGATATCCGCAACACGAACACGACCTGAGTCAGGAGAAACAACGGTTAGGTTATCTGAACCGAAGGTTTGCTTCACGTAGTCGGCAAGTAGTGGCAGAGCCCAAAGGTGATCTACCGGTCCATCAAAGAAACCCTGAATCTGAGGTGAGTGTAGGTCGACTGACATTAGACGGTCAGCGCCAGCTGCTTTGTATAGGTCAGCAACTAGACGAGCAGAGATGGGCTCACGTCCCTTGTGCTTCTTGTCCTGTCTTGCGTACGGGAAGAAAGGAGAGACAACTGTGATGCGCTTAGCGCTTGCTCGCTTTAGAGCATCAATCATGATTAGCTGTTCCATCAACTGGTCGTTGATCGGAGCTGAGTGAGACTGCAGAACAAAAGCATCAACACCACGAACGCTCTCTTCGAAGCGAACAAAGATTTCACCATTGGCAAAGTCATAAGAAGTAGTTGGCACTACCTCGATGCCTAGAAGGGTGGCAACTTCCTGAGCCAACTCAGGGTGTGCTCTTCCGCTTGCTAATACCAAACGCTTCTGTCCGGTTGCTCTAATCTGCACTGCGGTCTCCTGTTTTCTTATTCTTTAGCTTTTTCAGCGGCCTTGGCTGCTGCTGAGTTACTTCGTTTAGCTAGAACCCAGTCAGCTAGGTTACGTTGCGGAGCAACGTTCATAGCTAGATCTCCTGGTTTCACATCTTTACGAACAACAGTTCCGGCTGCAGTGTATGCACCATCACCTATCGTAATTGGAGATACGAAGACGTTGTGCGCACCGGTTCTAACGTGAGAGCCGATTGTGCTCTGGTGCTTCTCAACACCGTCGTAGTTAGCGAAGATGGTGCCTGCACCGATGTTGCTGTGCTCACCGATAGTGGCATC
>RFNI01000083.1 GCA_009927245.1 Actinomycetota bacterium
AACTAGACTTACCTAGAAACAACGGCGAGGGTTACAAATCGTAACCGTAATCGACGGGGTCAAGGTCTTTGGATCAAGGTTCCTCGCGTAAAACGCTTGAGTTGAACACCAAAGAAAAAGGAAAACTCATGTCAGAAAACAAACTAGTTGGCGAACTAAGAACTAAGTTCGGTAAAGGCGCTGCTCGTAAAGAGCGTGCAATCGGTAGAACTCCTGCAGTTATCTACGGTCACGGTTCAGAACCTCGTCACATCACCCTTCCAGCTCACGAGATTGCACTTGTGCTTCGTCACAAGAACGCCATCATCGAGCTAGAGCTAAACGGCAAGAAGGAGACCGTTCTTGTAAAGAGCGCGTCTAAGGATGTTGTTACACAGATCATCGAGCACGTTGACCTAGTTGAGATCGTCAAGGGTGAAAGAGTTCACGTTGAAGTTCCAGTTCACGTAATTGGTGAGTCAATGTCAGGAACTGTTATCGACCTTGAGCACAAGACTCTGAAGCTAGAAGTTGATGCAACCACAATCCCTGAGTTCGTTGAAGTTATCTTCAACAAGGAAGGCGTTGGCTTCCACGTAACAGCAGGAGACATCAAGCTTCCAGCTGGTGCCAAGCTAGACCTAGACGACCACGTTCTAGTTGCAACTGTCGTTGCAACCGGTGCTGGAGCATCTGAAGAGGCTGTAGCACCAGCAGCTGAAGCTCCTAAGGCTGAGTAATCATCTCTACTAAGACTTATCTAATAGTCGGGCTCGGTAACCCCGGGCCCGACTATTCTCACAATCGGCACAATGTCGGTCAGATGGTCTTAGACGTTCTAGCTAAAAGAACTAACGCAACATTCAAATCACACAAAGCACACGCTCTTGTTGCTGAAGCAAAACTAGGTCAAGGCTTTGATGCGCCAAAACTAGTACTTGCTAAATCCCTCGGATACATGAACACCTCAGGAGGACCAACAGCTAACCTCCTAAAGTTCTATGACCTAAAGCCAGATCAACTAATCGTGATCCACGATGAATTAGACATCGACTCTCAGCAGATCAGAATCAAGTTCGCAGGCGGCCACGCAGGTCACAACGGACTGCGAGATATCATCAGTGCAATCGGAAATGACTTCATCAGAGTGCGAGTCGGTATCGGTAGACCGCCAGGCACCATGGAAGTATCAGACTTTGTCCTAAAAGACTTCTCCTTAACTGAGAAGAAAGAATTACCAACAACTCTAGAAATAGCAGCCGATGCTGTTGAAGCAATCGTTACCAAGGGGCTAACTGAAGCCCAGCAGGTCTATCACTCTCAATAGAGACTTAGACTTATCCCATGGATGCGCATAAGGAATCTGAGGGGTGCTCGCGCCTTGTCGCACGCGTTTCAGATGCATATTCCTTCGCAGCCATCAATAAACACCTAACTGACAAGCATTTAGAGATAGTTGCACCCGGTGGTGCCCAGCCTTGGATCCTGGCAACCATCAACAAAATCAGAGAGCAAAAGAAGCTCTCGCAGCAGGTTTTGGTTGTTGTCAGCACTGGCCGCGAAGCTGAAGATCTAGCAGATTTCCTGAAGCTAGTTGAACCAGAAGCCGAAGTCCTAGAGTTCGTCTCATGGGAAACTCTCCCACACGAGAGACTCTCACCATCGGCTGAGACAGTCGGTAAGAGACTCAAGGTCCTGCACCGTCTAAACCAATTACAAA
>RFNI01000081.1 GCA_009927245.1 Actinomycetota bacterium
CACAAAGAGAAACTAAAAGACATTAAGACAAACGTTGACGTGCTCTCAATGTCGGCTACCCCTATCCCTAGAACCCTAGAGATGGCAATCACTGGAATCAGAGAGATGTCAACACTGGCAACTCCCCCGAAGAGCGTCACCCAATCCTGACCTACGTTGGCCCATACAACGACAAGCAGGTTGCTGCTGCTATTCACCGAGAACTTATCCGAGAGGGCCAGGTCTTCTTTGTTCACAACCGAGTTGAGAGCATCGACAAGGTTGCCTCTCAATTAGCAGAGCTAGTTCCTGAAGCAAGGATTGCAGTAGCGCACGGCCAGATGAACGAAGGACAACTGGAGCAGGTAGTCATCGACTTCTGGGAGAGAAGATACGACGTCCTAGTTGCCACAACAATCATTGAAGCTGGAATTGATATCCCTAATGCCAACACTTTGATTGTTGATCGAGCAGAGAACTTTGGTCTATCGCAACTTCACCAAATCAGAGGAAGAGTCGGTAGATCTAGAGAACGTGCCTACGCATACTTCTTCCACTCTCCAGATAAGCCACTATCGCCATTTGCTCTCGACCGTCTAGCAACAATCGCCGCTAACAACGAACTAGGTTCTGGTATGCAGGTAGCGCTCAAGGATCTTGAAATCAGAGGAGCAGGTAACCTGCTCGGTGGTGAACAATCAGGTCATATAGCCGGAGTTGGGTTCGATCTATATCTTCGAATGATTGGTGAGGCTGTTGATGAGTTCAAGGGCATCAAACACGAATCTCCTGCTGAACTAAAACTAGAGATCCCAATGGATGCTCATATCCCAATCGAATACGTCGATTCAGAGCGACTAAGACTAGAGGCCTATCACAAGCTCTCTGCAGCCAGCGGAGAACTAGGAACTAGAGAGCAGCTAGAGAAGATTCTGGCTGAACTAGAAGACAGATACGGTAAAGCACCGCAGTCCGTGAAGAACCTAATCGATGTCACAGAACTAAGACAGCAGTGCAACCGTCTGAACCTAAAAGATGTAATGCTGATTGGTAATCAGGTAAAGATATCCCCTGTTGATTTAGATGAAGCCAAACAAATCAGACTGAGCCATCAGTATCCAGGCTTGAGATATCTAGCAACAGCTAAACAACTCACAGTTCCAGCACCTAAAGACAAATCAGGGGAGTTT
>RFNI01000079.1 GCA_009927245.1 Actinomycetota bacterium
CTATATCGAGGATTTCCGATTGGAGCGATTCTTGGATACAAAACCAACGATGTCGAAGGCAATAGGACAGTAATCCAAATAGTTGATGGATTGCAGCGAACTTCGACAATAGCTAAGTACTTAGAAGAACCTCTCACATATGCACCTGTTGATCGGGTATTTAGTGAAGAAATTGTAGAAGCTATTGTGGAAACCGTCGGGCTGAAGAACGTCAGCGAGGAAACAGACCGTGTATACAAGCATCTCGAGTCTTGGATGAGAGAAGTAAAAATTGCAAAATACGGTGAGATTTTTAATTCTCAGTCGCTTCTCAGACATTTAGAAAAGAAATTTGAACTCCCTGAAAACACTTTTGATGTCCTGATCTCAAAGATAAACAGCGAACTAGGAGAAGTAATTGAGCGAGTTTTAGCTGTAGAAGCAATCTCGATACCCGTGGTTTTATACTCCGGAAATGTCGAAAACATAGCAACTATTTTCGAGAGAATAAATAACCAGGGTATGCAGCTCACTAAATATCAAATTCTTGCTTCTAGCTGGGTGGAAAGTCAGACAAGAATAACGAACAGTGAGATTCGGGATGCGATTGCGCTCAAGTATAAAGTTATGCAGGATAAAGGATACGAAATAGAGGGGCTTTCCGAAAACAATCAGATCGGAATTGAAGAGTTCAATCTTTATGAGTATTTATTTGGTTTCAGTAAAGTTCTCTCCCAAAAGGCACCTCTGCTTTTTGGTGAAACGAGTGAAGCTGATGAGATTAATCCTGCAGCATTCGTTTTAGTAACTAATGCGGTTGGGCTCAGAAACGCCAAAATGGGCTCTCTGGCAAAACGACTCAAGGACGACCTTACTAAAGAAGAACCTATAGATCTGGAAAACTTAGAGTCAGCAATCTTCAAGTCTGTTGAGGCGATTAATGGCAAATTGAAGCCCCATCTAATTTTGCGTATGCATAAAAATTCGAATAAAGCACTCATCGCACATAGCCAGAACCAGATACTCTCGATTATTTCTGCCTACTTAGTAAATGCATTTGATATTTACACCTGGCAAGCGAAAGCCAAAGGTGAAATGGGAATTGCTGAGGCAATTAAGGAAAACTCACCTGCATACTATCTAATGGACATCATTGAGGAGCGTTGGCGAGGTTCTGGTGACTCAAAACTGTTCCAGCTCACTTGGGCAGATGAAAACGTAAGCGATGACAGCAGAGCCAAGTCTCCTTCGACTCATTACGCTACACCAATAGATACCGAAGTTTTCAGGAAAGCTCTTATGGATTGGCATGAAGAACAACTATCCAAGAAGCAGAGAGAACGTGCGAATTTAGCACCGGCCGCCCAAATAGTTCTAAAGTTTCTCTATTCAAATTTGGTGTCTGTTATGTCTGATCATGCCGATGAGTATGAACTTGAGCATC
>RFNI01000070.1 GCA_009927245.1 Actinomycetota bacterium
AGAAGTGGCATGAAGGCCATCATCTCTCACCGTTCAGGTGAGACTGAGGACACCTTCATTGCTGACCTGGCTGTTGCTACCAACGCGGGACAGATCAAGACCGGTGCTCCAGCTAGAAGCGAAAGAGTGGCCAAATACAATCAGCTGCTTCGCATCGAAGAAGAGCTACAGGACGCGGCATACTACCCAGGTGCCGCAGCGTTCCCACGTTTTAAGGCTTAGTCGTTAGAGACTAGTCCCATGGCTAGAACCGGTAAGAAGATGTGCGCGCTAAAGCGCAATCTAAAGTTGGCACCTTTGGTGAGAGAGTAGGCAACGCCTTCTCTTGGACACCATCGACCATGGTGACTTTAGGTCTAATTGTTATTGGCTTCTTCTCTGTTGGTCCTCAGCTTTCTGAATACTTCACCATGCAAACTCAGATTGCTCAGCTGCAAGCAAAGCTTGATGCTGACAAGAAGAACTTGGAAGAGATCAAAGCTGAGAAGAAGCGTTGGGATGACCCGGTGTTTATTAGAGCTCAAGCAAGAGACCGATTGTTCTACGTTGTTCCAGGTGAAGTTAGCTACCTTGTTCTAGATGCTGATGGTCTAAACCTCAGTGACACTTCAGGAACCGTTGGTGCGATGTTGGCAAAGCAGAAGAACAACGGAGCTATCTCACAGAACATTGGAACCACTAAACACAACTGGGCAGGTTCGCTAATGACTTCTGTAATACAGGCTGGGTTAGATCAACCTAACGATTCTAAGAATCCAGCAACAGCTAGCAAGTAATGGCAATCACTCCGGCAACAGAAGCTGACCTTGCTGAGATGCAGGTGCAGCTCGGTCGTCCAATGCGAGATGTCCTGGGAATTGCTGCCAGATGTGTCTGCGGTAAACCGATGGTTGTTCAAACCTCACCGAGACTCTCGCACGGTGAACCATTCCCAACCTTTTACTACCTGACCCACCCGAACACCTCAGCACTACTGAGTGGGTTAGAAGCCTCTGGGTTCATGGTCAAATTACAAGAAATGCTCGAAGCTGATCCTGAACTTAGGGCGAAGTATTTAACTGCTCACGAGAGCTACCTTGCCGAGCGTGAGGCCATTGACCATGTTGAGGAACTGGTCGGCATTAGCGCTGGAGGCATGCCTACTCGAGTCAAGTGCCTGCATGCTCTGGCAGCCCATTCACTGGCTAAAGGTCCTGGGGTTAACCCAATTGGAGATTTAGCTCTAGAAGAGATGGGTTTTAACCCCAGTCGGTGCTCTTGTAAGGTCAGTTCCTAGTAAAATCAAAGAAGCGCGTTGATGCGCTCAACAATCTTCCAAATCTTTGAGGAACCCAGCATGCAAAAAATTCTGATCGTCGGTGGCGGCTATGCCGGTTTTTACACTGCATTCAAGCTAGAAAAGCTACTTAGAGCAGGTGAAGCTGAAGTTACCCTTATCGATCCACTGCCATACATGACTTACCAGCCGTTCCTACCTGAGGTTGTTGCTGGATCTATCGAAGCTCGTCACACTGTTGTTTCTCACAGAAGACACCTAAAGACCACCAAGATCATCAACGGCAAGATGACCAAGCTTGATCACGCAACTAAGACAGCGACACTAGATATTCCAGGTCTTGGTGAAGTTCAGCACTCTTACGATCAGGTTGTT
>RFNI01000146.1 GCA_009927245.1 Actinomycetota bacterium
AGCTGCGCTAACGATTGGACCGATAAGCGCTGAGATGATCCAAGCGACTAAACCAAAAGCCATCAGGATTAGAGCAAGCTGCCCTCTGCCCTTACCGCCTCTTGAGTAGAAGGCAGCACGAAGCATCAAGTCAGCCAAGATAGCAACAGCACTGATTAGACCAAAGACGATAGTTGAAACTCTAATGTCGTAGTTCTTTACGTGACTCATCTCATGAGCCATAACACCTTCAAGTTCTTGGTCGTCCATGATTGCAAGTAATCCGGTCGTTGCAGCAACAATGGCGTGCTTTGGATCTCTACCTGAAGCAAAAGCATTAGGTGCTTCATCTTGGATTATGTATACCTTAGGCATTGGCATGCCTTCGGTGATGGCTAGGTTTTCAACAATGTTCCAGAGTCGTGGGTTATCTGATTTCTGGATCTGAACTGCACCTGATGCTGAAACAGAGAATGCTCCAGCGAAGTAATACTGAATCAGAGCGTAGATCGCTACAAAACCAATAATGAAGAAAGCAGAAGACCCATAACCTGTGACATAACCTGCATAGGTAGCTAAGCCACCGATGAGTAATACGAAGAACAGGATGATGAAGACAGTGTTGCGCTTATTAGCGGCGATAGCCGAATACATAACTACTCCTAGCTAGAAACTAGAACTTAATCTCAGGGGCTTCAGCGATAGCTGCACGGTCTGCAACTTCGAAGAATGCACGCTCTGGGAATCCTAGGCTGCTAGCAAAGAATGAGTTAGGCCAGACCTTGATCTTGGTGTTTAGTTCACGAACTCCACCGTTATAGAAACGACGAGCAGCCATGATCTTGTCTTCAGTGTCAGATAGTTCTGACTGAAGACCTAGGAAGTTCTGAGAAGCCTGCAGTTGAGGATATGCTTCAGCAACAGCAAACAGTGACTTCATTGCTGACTGGAAAGCACCTTCAGCCTTAGCTGCTTCTGCTGGGTTTGAAAGAGCAGAACCTGAGATGGTCGCTGCACGTGCTTTGGTGACATTCTCAAAGACACCTGACTCGTGCTTGGCATAACCCTTAACGGTTTCAACCAGGTTAGGAATAAGGTCTGCACGACGCTTTAGCTGGACGGTGATGTCGCTCCATGCTTCATCAACACGAACGTTCAAACGGACAAGTCCGTTGCGCATGCTAACGAACCAAATAACCAAAATAACTAGAACTGCAACGGCAATGAAGCCAACTACTGCGTAATCCATGACTCTCCTATCAGGTTGCTAAATGCAACATTGAGATAAGCCTAAACAAGAAACACGGCTGTTTGGAGAACTATTAGTAATCTCTCAGCGAACTGGTGCCCCCAGTGGGACTCGAACCCACACTGGAACGATTTTAAGTCGTCTGCCTCTGCCATTGGGCTATGGGGGCTAATGCGATATTGAGTTATTAAAGCGAATCGGCACCTAGGATACCTGGGTGCCGATTCGCGAAAAGGTTTTAGGCCTTAGGACGCGATGCCCAGGTCTCAAAGGCTAATCGAGGATCCTTTGTTGCGCTAACAGACACAATGTCACGCTTGAAGATGAAGTTGTTCACCCAGCCAACAATTACTCTGTGCTTACGCTCCAACATAGGCATTGCAAGGCCGTGGTAAACACGGTGAGCACACCAAGCTAGGAAGCCCTTTAGAACAATGTTTCCTGACTGGAATACACCGTTGTATAGACCAAGACCAGCAACAGCACCTAGGTTCTTGTGCTTGTATTCAGTAATACCTTCTTCACGAAGATTAGCGACAATGTTTGAAGCAAGTAGTTTTGCCTGACGAACAGCGTGCTGAGCATTTGGAACACAGAAACCACCAACACCGCCACCAGATAGATCTGGAACAGCTGAAACATCTCCTGCAGTCCAAGCACTGTCAATTACAACGCCTTCTTTAGCAACCTGAAGAGTTGGTAGTGCTGTAATGCGACCACGCTCGTCTAGAGGTAGGTCAGTGTTCTTTACAAAAGGAGATGCCATAACACCAGCAGTCCAAACGATTACATCGCTCTCAAACTTTTCACCGGTAGATAGTTCGATAACACCATCAGCAGCAGAAACCAGTTGAGTGTTTAGGTGAACCTTTCCACCACGACGATCTAGATCTGAAAGAACCCACTCAGAAGTCTTCTGAGAAACTTCAGGCATGATTCTGCCCATTGCTTCGATTAGGTGGAACTTCACATCAGCGAAGCTGATACCTGGGTAGTAACGAATTAGGTAGCTAGCAAGGTTACGCATTTCTGCGAATACTTCGATACCGGCGAAACCTCCACCGACCACAACGAAAGTTAGCAATCTGTCGCGCTTAGGTCCTGCTGGCAAGTTAGCCGCAATGTCAAAGTTGGTAAGAATGCGGTTACGAATTTCAATCGCTTCTTCAACAGTCTTGAGTCCTATTGCGTTATCTGCAACACCTGGGATTGGGAATGTTCTAGAAACCGCACCAGCAGTTAG
>RFNI01000157.1 GCA_009927245.1 Actinomycetota bacterium
GGTTTCAAGACAGCGTGAGTATCTAGCTGATGCAACTGGAGCGGAGATCACAAGATTCCCAGATGGTCTAGCTTCGGCTCTGCAGAAACTCAAAGAGTATGGTCGTCCAATGCGCAGAGCAGCCTCTTCAATGGCTCATATGTATATCAGCGACCCGGTGAAGCCATCTGTTGCGCAAAGACTGTTCTCAACCCACCCACCGCTGGATAAGCGCATTGAGCGTCTAAACGAGCTTGGAAGCAAGTTCTAAAGACATATTGCCTTTAGGTTTCACGTTCAGTGATTCCAATCCCTGCCACTTCTGAATATCCTTTAGGTGCTTAGCCACCGGTGTACTAGCCTGAGCAATTTCCTTGGTTGAAAGAGTTGTTTCATGCCAGGCAGATTGAACAAGAAGTGCCTTGTTCTGTCTATCTGACTTGAGGTCAATTCGAGCAATTAGTTTGTCTTTGTGCAGGGTTGGTAGTGAATAGTATCCGTAGATACGTTTTGGCTCTGGAACATAGATCTCAATCTTGTAATCGAAGTTGAAGATTCTTGATGCTCGTTCTCTTTGCCAGGTTAGTGGATCAAAGGGGGAGAGCACTGTGGTCAGGCTTGGCTTTACAGACTTGAAGTCAAAGTTGAAGAAGTCTTTGTGGAGATAGGCTTTTTCTTTCCAGCCCTCAACTGTCACCTCTTTGACTATTCCAAGTTCGACTAGGTCTGCAACAATCGGTTTAGCTTCTGATGGGTAGATGCAGTAAACATTGGCGATGTCTCGAACTGTGCCAACACCCATCAGTCTTGCTGCATTCCCGAAGAGTTTCATTTGAGCGCTGTGATGATCGACAGTCTTGTTCAAAATCTTCTTAGGAAGGACTTGTTCAGGTAGGGCATAGATCCTGCTGAAGTTAGTTCTACCGGCAGCAATGATCTCACCCTGGTCAATCTTTCGCTCTAGAGCTGTCTTGACGTTACTCCAACCCCACCAAGAACCTTTTCGTTTGTTTTCTTCATGCTCGAATTGGGCTGCAGTCATCGGGCCATTGGATGCTAGTTCTGCAATGATCCACCTGATTAGTTTCTTGTGTTCGTTCTCGAAGCTCGCAGGTCTAGCAGCTCCGTTTTTGTAGTGCTGCATTCGCCAACCAAAGAGCGGGAAGTCTTCGGTCTTTATGAAGCTCGCTTGGTGAGCCCAATACTCAATCAGGGTTGGGTTCTTACCTCCGGTTAGGGAATCAAGTTCACTCTTATCAAAGGTCCCTAGACGGCTAAACAGGGGCATGTAGTGGGCACGTTCAAAGACATTCACACTGTCGATCTGGAGCATGCCAAAGCGGGTAATTACATCGAGTACGCTCTGGTCTTGCCTTGAGTCAAGCCCGCAGGCGTATAGAGCTAGAAGCCTTGCTTCCTTGGCGCTCAGGGTCGGTGTGGTCATCAGTCTCTTTCTCAAACTAAACTCTAATAAATAAGTAAGTGAGGTTAGTTTGCCTAATGCAACTCCGGTGGTGACACCAACCCTGATGGATTTTGAGGCTGCTGAAGCCAATGTCTTGGCTATTGCCAAACAAACCCCACTGCTAGATAGTTTCTACCTATCTGACCTTGTTGGTGGCGAGGTATTCCTAAAGGCTGAGAACCTTCAAAGAACCGGTGCATACAAGCTTCGTGGTGCTTATAACCGAATGTCTAAACTCACCGCAGCAGAGCGTAAGCGTGGAGTGGTTGCAGCTAGCGCTGGTAACCATGCTCAGGGTGTTGCTCTTGCTGCTTCAAAGCTTGGGATCAAGGCAACCATCTTCATGCCTATCGGAGCATCCTTACCTAAGGTTCAGGCAACTAAGGGTTATGGGGCAGAGGTTGTTCTAACGGGGGCAACATTTGCAGAATGTCTAAACTGCCAAGAGTTTTCTCAGAAGAAGAACGCTGTTTTCATTCCACCCTTTGATCACATTGACGTAGTCATCGGTCAGGGCACTGTTGGTCTAGAGATCATGAAGGAACTACCTGATGTCGACAACATCGTTGTTGCTATCGGTGGAGGTGGGTTAGCTGCTGGTGTTGCTGTTGCAGCAAAGCTTCGGCTAAAGCCAATGGAAGAAAAGTAAAGGTCTACGGTGTTCAGTCAGAACACGCTGCTCCTTATGTTCCTTCAATGAAGTCAGGCAAGCTAACCGAGGTTGTTACCACTCCAACAATTGCTGATGGTATTGCAGTTTCTAAACCTGGTCGTATTCCTTTTGAACTAATCAAGAAGCACGTCGACAAGGTTGTTACAGTTTCTGAGAACGAGATTGCTAAAGCAATCCTTGTTCTTCTAGAGCGAGCAAAGCAGGTAGTTGAACCTGCTGGTGCTGTTGGTGTTGCTGCTCTTATTGCAGGAAAGCTAAAACTAAAGGGTAAGACTGTTGTCATTCTTTCTGGTGGAAACATGGATCCACTGTTATTGCAGAGAGTAGTTAGACATGGTCTAGCAGCAGCTGAGAGATACACCACCATCTCAGTGATGCTTCCAGATAGACCTGGGCAGCTTGCTCTAACTGCAGAGGTAATTGCTAAGGCAAACGCGAACGTTGTTGAAGTGCTACACACCAGACACGGTCTTGGTTTGAAGATCTCTGAAGTTGAACTAAATCTTTCTGTTGAGACCTCAGGTCATGAACATACTCTTGAAGTTCTAAAGGCACTGAAACAAGCCGGGCTAAAGCCAAGAATTATTGAAGCCGCGAAGACTAACCCTCGAAGTGTTTAACTGCCACAATCTTTACGGTTAGTTCTTTACCTGTTGGTGCAGTGTATGAAACTGACTCACCAATCTTTGCTCCGATGATGGCATTACCCATTGGGCTATCTGGCGAGTAAACGGTCAGGTCGGTGTTCTCAGCCATTTCAGCTGAACCTAGTAGGAATTCCATCTGTTTACCGTTTAGGTCGATGGTGATAACCATTCCCTGCGAGACGGTGTCACTTGATTCTTGTGATTCTCCGATTACAGAGTTAGCAAGGATCTGGTTTAGACGGGCAATTCTGGCTTCGATGATGCCCTGTTGGTCTTTAGCAGCGTGGTAACCACCGTTCTCCTTTAGGTCACCTTCTTCTCTGGCGTCCTGGATCTTCTTGGCAATGGCAGAACGCTCGACATTGATTAGATTGTCGAGTTCAGCCTTGAGGCGGTCATACGCCTCTTGGGTAAGCCAAGTTGGACTGTTGTTCATGATGCTCCAGTTTGTTTTTGTGAGACCTAAATAAAAGCGCTCGACCGAAGGCCGAGCGGGATAGTGCCTATTCTAGTAAAACCAGCACTTATCGACTAGACCCGTAACCGCCAGCTCAGTTGTCCTGAGGGTCACCTTTTGGCTTACCTCAACTGGATAGGCGTCTAGTGACTTGTCCCCAGCCAGGGTCACCTGCTTATAGCCAACAGTCCCATAGTCCTGCTTTAGAGCCTTCAGGGCGCAAATAACGGTGGAATTAGCTGGCTTTAGGAGTGAGAAGGTCACTGTTGTTTCCCCAGTCCCTAGAACCTCGTAGGCAGTGGTTTTAGGGTCTAGTTTGGTGGCACTGGAGACCGATACCCAGATTAGGAAGGACAGGAGCAAAACGGCCGAAACAGAGCCAATTACGATTGCCTGAACACGCTTTCGGCGCAGCTGGGCTGGGCTTCTGCCGTATCTTTCGGCTATTGGGTTTGCTAGGTCTTCCATCAGGTTAAGGTTAACTCATGAACTTGTTATCTCTTATCGTTCTTGCAGCTGGCGAACCTGTTCCTTCAGAATCTGCAGAACCAACTGCCATTTCAACCAGCCCAGGAACAATCGGTTGGGTCTTCACTTTTGGTCTAGGAGTTGCTGCTCTGTTCCTGATCTACGACATGGTCAGAAGAATTAGAAGAATGCGTTACCGTGAGGAAATTCTTCAGGAGATCAGCGAAGAAGAAGCAGCAGCTGATGAAGCAGCTGAGCTAGCTAAGCAAAAGAAGAAGAACTAGCTTCCCAAGGAACCTAGTAGTGGTTGCATAGATACCTGCAACACAGCCACCCAGTGGCAGATAAATGCAATTACTGTTAGCGCATGGAATATTCATGGAATCCAAAGTGTCCAGGGAATGGGTTTGGTTTCTTGATTCCATAGACAACTGCTCCGGCTGTGTAACAGAGGCCACCAATCAAAATCAGTGACATCGCTACTGCATTGAATGAAAAGAAATCAACCACGTAGAACATCGCTGCCCAGCTCAAGAGAACATACAGCGGGACATACAACCATCTTGGTGCGTTGATCCAGAAGATTCTGAAACTAATTCCGAGAACTGCACCAATCCAAACAGCAACTAAAAGCACTAAACCTTTATCTGCTGGAAGAGCCAACATCGCCATCGGCGTATAGCTTCCAGCAATCAGCAGGAAGATGTTGGCGTGGTCAATTCTTTTCAGCGTGATCTTTACCTTTGGTCTCCAGTTGAAGCGGTGGTAAAGAGCACTGTTACCGAATAACAAGAAAGAGCTAGCGAAGAAAATGCTGGCTGCAACTTTAGGGATAGCTCCGTGAGCTAAGACAATCAGGATGATCCCACCAGCAACAACAATCGGTAAGACACCGGTGTGAATCCAGCCTCGCCAAGAAGGCTTCTTCTCTAGAGCATCAGCAGGAACCGTCTCCGAAAGGGGCAAATAAAGCGGGTCTGGGCTATCTTGCTGAGTGTTCTCCATGTCTTTACCCTAGACCAGTTAAACACCGCCTAACTCAGCAGGTAACCTTAACTTGTGCGCAAGTTAATCTACAGCCTCTACGAGAGACAGATCCTTGGAGATCTAGCTAAGGACTCTCTTCCTAAGCACGTTGCCGTTATGTTGGATGGCAACAGACGCTGGGCTGAAAGAAACTTTGCAGCCAAAGCAAAAGTAGGTCACACCGCAGGTGGAAAGAAGATTCACGAGTTCTTAGGTTGGTGTGATGACCTAGGTATTCCAGTAGTGACCTTGTATATGCTCTCCATTGAGAACCTCACCAAGAGAACCGAAGATGAACTAGAAGATCTCTTGAGAATCATTGGAGATGTTGCTACCGAACTAGCAGAAGCCAAACTCTGGAGAGTGCAGTTAGTGGGTTCAAGAGAAGCTCTTCCTAAGAACCTAAGAACCAGACTTGAAAAAGCTGAGAAGGCAACTAAGAACATCGACGGACTACACGTCAACCTGGCTGTTGCTTACGGGGGCCGTAACGAGATTGCAGAAGCTATGAAGCAGATCGTGAAAAAGCACGCTCAAGCTGGGACCAAGACAGAAGACCTGCTAGAACTGCTAACCCCAGAACTAATCACTGAGCACCTCTATACCGGAGGCCAACCAGACCCTGATCTGATTATCAGAACCTCAGGTGAACAGCGCCTCAGCGGCTTCCTGCTTTGGCAGAGCAGCAACAGTGAGCTTTACTTCGAGGAAGCCCTATGGCCTGATTTTAGAAGGGTCGATTTCCTAAGAGCACTGCGTGCTTTCGGTAAACGTAACCGCAGGTTTGGTGCCTAGGTAAATTTTTGATTACTACACCCTGACTCGGGCGTGTTGATTCTAAACCTGCAAAACCTTAGGCGTAATCTCTAACCAAACGGAATAAGCAGGAGAGTTAATGCCTACTAAAAGCAGTGCATCATCTAAAACCACCCAGACAACTGCTAAGGCAACCCCCAAAAAGCCCGAGACCGGAATCAAGACTTTCATCATTGATACCTCGGTACTCCTTGCAGACCCAAGAGCTATTTTCAGATTCGCAGAGCACGAAATTGTGCTCCCAATCATCGTCATCAACGAGCTAGAGAAGAAGCGTAACGATCCAGAGATTGGATACTTCGCTAGACAAGCTCTTCGTCACCTGGATGACCTTCGCATGAAGCACGAGAGATTAGATTTCCCAGTTGAGATCGGTGACGGTGGAACTCTAAGGGTTGAACTAAACCACATCAACCCGAATGTACTTCCAGTTGGTTTCCAACTAGGCGATAACGATTCAAGAATCCTGGCGGTAGCTGCAAACCTAGCTAACGAAGGTTTCGATGTCACCGTTGTATCTAAAGACCTGCCACTACGTGTCAAAGCATCAGCACTTGGTCTTATGGCTGATGAATACCGTGCCGAGATGGCAGTTGACTCCGGATACACCGGTATTCAAGAGATTGCTATGAGCGCTGATCAGATGAGTGATCTCTATGACTCAGATGGTTATGACCACCCAGCAGTCAAAGAGCTTCCAGTCAACTGTGGTTTGGTTATCACCAGCGAAAGAGGACATGCACTAGGTCGAGTAACAGCTGATAAGAAAGTGAAGCTGGTCAGGGGAGATAGAGATATCTTCGGTGTTCACGGTAGATCTGCCGAACAGCGACTAGCAATCGATGTATTGCTAGATCCTGAAATTGGAATTGTCTCTCTTGGAGGACGAGCTGGAACCGGTAAGTCTGCTCTTGCTCTTTGTGCTGGTCTTGAAGCAGTGCTAGAACGCCGAGCACACAAGAAGATCATGGTCTTTAGACCGCTCTACGCTGTTGGTGGTCAGGAACTCGGTTACCTGCCAGGTTCAGAGGCTGAGAAGATGAACCCTTGGGCTCAGGCAGTCTTTGACACTCTAGGTCCATTGGTTTCTAAAGAAGTTCTTGAACACGTCACCGACCGTGGACTACTAGAAGTATTACCGCTTACTCACATCAGAGGTAGATCTCTACACGACACCTTCGTAATTGTTGATGAAGCCCAATCACTTGAAAGAAATGTTTTGCTGACAGTGCTATCTCGTATCGGTCAGAACTCAAGAGTGATCTTGACTCACGATGTGGCGCAGAGAGATAACCTACGAGTCGGTAGACACGACGGTGTTGCATCTGTAATTGAAGCTCTAAAGGGACAATCACTCTTTGCTCACCTAACCCTGACTAGAAGTGAAAGATCACCAATTGCAGATATGGTTACCAGCCTTCTAGATAACTAGCTTGTGTATAACTAGAGCAGACAATAAGAGATAAAACTATCTTGGGCTAGTGCCCAGTCTGTCTGAACTAATAGCTCTAATACCCGCTCTGTATTTGCTAGTTGTGGCATGGCCATTGACTGTGATTGATCTAAGAGAGCATCGACTTCCAAACAGGTTGGTGTTACCTGCGTTCCCCGTTGCTTTCTTAGCACAGCTCATCGCCACGATAATCTCAGCAGACTGGGCACGCCAACTATCTGCTGTATTGATAGCACTGGCTGTTGGAGTCATTGGTCTCGGAGCAAACTACATTGACACTCTAGGAATGGGTGATGTGAAGCTAGCAACTGTCATTGCACTAACCCTGGGCTATTTCAATCCCTGGTTACCAGCCATCGCAATAGGCATAGCCTTTGTACTTGCCTTTGCAGTGGTGATAGTTCTTATCACCTTCGGCAAAGTAAAGATCGGCTCGAGTATCCCGCTAGGGCCTTACCTGCTAGTTAGCTTTATCGGAGCTAACCTCTCTTGGCTAATTACAAACTAGGTTTGGTCATTGACAAAACATCGAGTGCTTTATCAAGCTGCTCAAGAGTTAGCTTCTCGCCGTCAACATAACCAAGTTCAATGGTTGCCTCACGAATAGTGATTGCCTTGGCAACTGCGTGCTTAGCAATCTTGGCTGCAGCTTCGTAGCCAATGTATTTGTTCAGCGGGGTAACAATCGATGGACTTGATTCAGCAAGAGCTCTTGCTCTTTCAACATTTGCTTCTAGTCCTTCAACAGTCTTATCTGCAAGAAGTCTCAGTGAGTTAGATAGCAACCTGATTGATTCAAGAAGCGCATTACCCATTACTGGAATTGCAACGTTTAGTTCGAAGTTACCTGTGGCACCTGCCCAAGCAACAGTTGCATCGTTACCGATAACTCTGGCAACAACCATCATCACTGCTTCTGGGATTACAGGGTTTACCTTGCCAGGCATGATTGATGAACCTGGCTGGAGATCTGGAATAGCAATTTCACCAAGACCTGCGTTAGGTCCTGAACCCATCCAACGAAGATCGTTAGCAATCTTGGTAACACCAACAACGAGAGTTCTAAGAGCACCAGATGCCTCTACCAAACCATCTCTAGCACCCTGTGCTTCGAAGTGGTTACGAGCTTCTGTGATTGGAAGTTTGGTTTCTTGAGCAAGTAGTCGAATAACTTCCTGAGGGAAGCCATTAGGAGTATTGATACCGGTACCAACTGCTGTTCCACCAAGTGGAACTTCAGCAACACGAGCAATAGATGAGTTAACTCTTTCAATGCCATATCTAATCTGAGCGGCGTAGCCACCGAACTCCTGACCTAGGGTCACTGGAGTTGCATCCATCAGGTGAGTTCTACCTGCCTTGACTACCGTTTCCCATTCCTTGGCTTTAGTCTCTAATGCTTTAGCTAGGTGATCTAGAGAAGGAAGCAGATCGTTGATGAGGGCAGATGTCACTGCAACGTGAACTGAGGTTGGGAATACATCGTTAGATGACTGGGAGGCGTTTACGTGGTCATTTGGGTGGACCTTAGAACCAAGCTTGTTTGTTGCAAGAGTTGCTAGAACCTCGTTCATGTTCATGTTTGAAGAGGTACCAGAACCGGTCTGGAATATGTCTACTGGGAACTCACCATCGTGCTTACCGGCAATGACCTCGTCGGCTGCAGAAGCGATGGCATCTGCGATTGCTTGATCTAGGACACCAAGAGATGCGTTAGCAAGAGCGGCAGACTTCTTGATCTGGGCTAGGGCAGCGATGTGAGCGCGCTCTAGGGTAGTTCCACTGATCGGGAAGTTCTCAACTGCACGAGCAGTCTGAGCCGCGTATAAGGCGTTTAACGGGACCTTAACTTCACCCATGGTGTCGTGTTCAATGCGATATTCCATTTGTTTACCTTGCTACTCGTTTACATTTCCGAAAGTCACGATATCGTGCACTTCACCTAGGGTTAGTCGATAGTTAGCACCAACAACAGCCAATTTACCCGACTCAATTCGGTCAGCAATTAGCTTTGATCTGCCAATCATTTCGTTGATGGTGTCTCTGATGTGAAGGTCAGTAATCTCGTCGATGTGGTGCAAACCATTAGCTTGAGCTTCTTTGACGGTAGGTGAAATACGTTCAACCAAGTTGTGAATGAATTCACCTTCAGCGTTCATCTTGCCCTCGGTGGCATCGATGGTTGCTCGGATAGCCCCACACTGGTCGTGGCCTAGAACAAGAATCAAAGGAACACCTAAGACTTCAACTGCGTATTCCAAAGAACCAAGAATGGTTTCAGCAATCACCTGGCCTGCGTTACGAACTACAAACAGATCACCTAGACCAACATCGAAGATGATTTCAGCAGAGAGACGTGAATCAGCGCAGCCAAACAGAGCAGCAAAAGGCTTCTGAGCCTGAGCTAGTTTTTCTCTGTGATCGATGTCTTGTCTAGGGTGAGCAAGATCACCGGACACGAATCTCGCATTTCCTTCAACAATTGCAGCCCAAGCCTCTTTGGGGTTCGTCGGTCTATTTGATTCACTCAATTTCTGTCCCTCCTGAAACTTTCTTATCTATAGCCTTGGCGAAATATTCAAATTCTGTAGTGTCGGCGACACCGTAGAGCAGAACATAGTTCTGGTCTTTGTAGTTCAGGACCATCATGTAGTCCTTGGTCTTCGGTGGATTATGAGCCTCGATGGACTTATAGATCTGCCAGGTGTAGTGATTGGTCTTTAGTTCACCGGTGATTGTCATGGTGCTTAGGTTTAGAGCTAACCAAGTTGGGTTGGCATCAAAGGCTTGGGTGTATCCGATGTATTTGGTGTCACTACCAACAAAGCCTGCTGTGAAGTTTTTCACAGTGTCAGCTGGGGTTTCGTTAAAGACTGCGTTGTTGCTCCACCAGTTTTCAGGGGGAGTGATTGTAAAGATTCCCAGTTTGGTATCAGCCTGTGCTTCTTGAGAAATACTGGCGTAATCAATTGGCTTTATGCGATTCGAATCATCTCTTGGAACGATGAGGACTAAGACAACAAGGAGCCCAATGCTCGCACCGAGCGCTAAGACCAGGTTGATGACGGTCTGTCTGGCTCTATGTCTAGCTGCCGAATCGCTCAAAGACTAATCCTTTTTATCTTTTAGAACAGCATCAAGTTTTGCTCTAGCACCGGCAAGCCACTGCTCACACTTCTGGGCTAATACTTCGCCACGCTCCCAGAGCGCCATGCTCTGAT
>RFNI01000078.1 GCA_009927245.1 Actinomycetota bacterium
CACGCTGTTCGTCTGGAATTCTTTGGTGATGAACTAGAAGAGATGCGCGAGTTCAGCGTTGCTGACCAGAGATCCCTAGAGACTAAACCAACTGAACTAACCCTGTATCCAGCAAGAGAGATCATCATCACACCAGATGTTGCATCCAGAGCAAGACAGATGCAGCACGAGTTTCCTAATCTGACCACAATGCTTGCCAAGATTGCTGAAGGCATTCCTGTTGATGGAATGGAGTCACTTGCTCCTGCGTTAGTAGACAAGCTAGGGCAGATTACTGACTACCTCGCTGATGATGCTTATGTTGCATTACTCTCACCAGAGAAATCAATGGCGAGAGCTGCAAACCTAATTGAAACAAATGAAGAGTTTCTTCATGCAGCCTGGGATGCTGCAATCGAAGGGGCTAAAGCTCCTATCGATCTATCTTCTGGTGGCTTTAGAACTCTGCATGACTTCACTGTGAATATCGGTAAGCGCTCACTGGTTAGCATTTCTCAGTTCCTAGTTGATGAAGAGAAACAACTAAATCTTCATTTACTAGAAGTTCCAAACTTCAAAGGACTAGCAGTTGAACCAACCGATTACATCATTGATCAACTAAGCCAAGGCATGCAGGTAGTTGTTGCGGCCCCTGCTCATGGAACAGCTCTACGTATCACCGAGATCCTCACTGCTAACCAATTGCCAATGAACTAGCACTAGAGGTTCCAGAATCCATCACTGAAGTGTCTAATCAAGCATCTAACAAGGTGCTTGTAATCCAAGCACCAATCAGAAAAGGCTTTGTCTCTGATGAAGCCAAACTGATTCTGCTGACAGACAGCGACTTCTTTGGCAGAAGTTCAGGTTATGTTCCTGTGAAGAAGCCAAGGCTCGCTGCTAAACGTGGTCAGGCAGTTGATCCCTTAGCTCTAAAGGCCGGGGACTATGTTGTCCATGAGATTCACGGCATTGGCAGATTCGTGGAGATGGTGCAGAGACAGATGGGTGTTGGCACAGCCAAGAACACCAG
>RFNI01000211.1 GCA_009927245.1 Actinomycetota bacterium
AGATTGTGAGCTTCTCTGATTTTGCTTGCTTCAGGAATCGTTTGAAACCGTCACCGTAGAGAGATTCAGAGATAAAGATGTTGAAGGTGAGTGAGACTGTGGTTGGAATTACCAAACTCAAACGTAGAACACTCTCCTGTGCCGAGTTAGTCTTAGGTGCTTCTCGCCACTGGAGGTAACTGAGTGAAAGTGAGTTAGCCCACCATTTCTGCACACGATAGTTTTCTTGCAGCCACAGAGAAATCTCTCTTTGTTTGGCTTCGCGAACGGTGCTCTCAAAGATTAGTTCTAGCCACTGCTCACGAGTCTTACCTGTGTTAGCTAGGAGCTGATCTGCCCTGACATCTGGATTAGCTGCTGTTGTTGGAACAAGCATTGCTCTTCTGCCACTTTTCTTGTGTTCAACTCGTTGAGTGCTCGGGTGGCCTGGGATCACTGGCAGATCATCAAAGATGCCAGACTCCTGTTGTTTCTTCTTTCTAAATAGCATCAGCTGCCTTTGCGATAGCAACGAAGTCGTTGATATTCAGTGCCTCTCCTCGTTTAGAAGGATCGATGCCAGCAGCAACAAGGCATTGCTCAGCCAGGGCTGGTGAACCAGCCCAGTTGGCTAGCGCTTGTCTCAGAGTCTTTCTACGTTGCGAGAAAGCTTCGTCAATAACAGCAAAGGTCTTGAGTCTCAGTGCTTCATCACCAAGAGGTGTTACTCGCTTGGTGAAGTAGACGAGAGCAGAGTCAACGTTAGGGACAGGCCAGAAAATACTTCTACCTACATTGCCGGCAAGGTTGGAATCTGCATACCAAGCAAGCTTTGCACTTGGCACCCCATAGACCTTAGAGCCAGGTGTTGCAGCTAGCCTGTGCGCTACCTCAGCCTGGACTAGAACTAAACCTGACTGAATGGATGGGAAAGTTTCTAGGAAGTGCAGGAGCACTGGAACTGAGATGTTGTATGGAAGGTTCGCTACGAGTGCATCTGGGGCTAAAGGCAACTCTGTTACCTTCATCGCATCAGCGGTAACTAACCTGAAGTCTTTATCTTTAGCTCTCTTGCTAACTGTCTTTTCAATTGCCTGAGCCATCTTCTGATCTATCTCAACTGCAATCACAGTCTTAGCTTCTTCAAGAAGCCCTAGGGTAAGAGAACCTAAGCCAGGACCAATCTCAACTACTGTTTCATTTCCTTTGAGCTTTGCTGCTGCAACAATTCTTCTAATGGTGTTTGGGTCAGTGACAAAGTTCTGACCTAGTTTCTTGGTAGGGACAACTCCAAGCTCTTCAGCTAGCGCTCTAACATCAGATCCACCTAGTAACTCAACCATTTAGACCCTCTGACCAAAGGCCGTAAACCTCTTCGGTGTTCTTGGTGAGTTGTGTAGCAAGTTCGTTGACATCAAGTTCTAGAACTTCAGCCATTCTTCTAACTGTTAGACCAATCAGATACGGAGAGTTAGGTCTTCCTCTAAATGGCTCTGGGGTTAGGAAAGGAGCATCGGTTTCAACCAAAATCAGTTCTCTTGGCATAAGCGCTAGAGCATCACGTAGATACTGGTTCTTTTTGAAGGTCACTGTTCCAGAAAATGATGCATACCAACCATTTGTTTTTAGGATTTCTGCTAATTCGGTATCACCACTGAAGCAGTGGAAAACAGTTTTCTCGGGAGCACCAACTCTCAATAGTGTTTCAACAACATCAGCGTGTGCATCTCGATCGTGAATCTGAAGTGCGATGTTGTTCTCTTTAGCAATCTCGATGTGAGCTTCAAAGCTGTGCTGCTGGAGGAACAATCTCTCTTCAGTTGTTCTGAAGTAATCAAGACCAGTTTCACCGACTGCACGAACTCTAGGTTCTTTAGCTAGCTTTGCTATCTCACTAATTGCTGAATCAAGTTCTTGAAGAGTTTCGTATTCGGCAGCAACGTTTGGGTGGAGAGCAACTGCCGCTAGCAATCTTGGTTCAATGGCCGCAGTCCTTGCTGACCAGATTGATGTTTCAACTGAGCCACCAACCTGGACCCCACCTAGGATTCCAGCTTGGTTGGCAAGTTCAAGGTGCTCACGGTAGTCCATTGGATTTTCACCATCGGCTATCTCGAGGTGAGTGTGGTTATCGTAGACGCCAACTTCTAAAGGCTCTGGAACTTCTGGGTAACTAAGGTCTCTGGATCCACCGTCTTCAGATTTACGGTTGCGAACTCTGATGTAGTTCTCGCTTGGTAGATCTGCTTGAGCGTCGCTCATCTGATTACTGTGCGCTCTCAGTTTCAATTCTTGGGAAGAGTACTTCTAGTTCACCAATGTTGATACCTGCTGGCAACTGGTCCCAGTTAGCTGATTCAGTAAGCCGCTGCTTTGAGAGATCACCTAGTTTGCCTTCAGTAAGGGCAGCCCAGAGCTTTGCAGTTGCCTTAGGGGTAATTGGAGCAAGGAGTACTGAAAGCACTCTCAAGCCTTCACAAGCAACATAAAGAACAGTTCCTAGACGCTCACGGTTTGCTTCGTCTTTAGCGAGCACCCAAGGCTCTTGGACGGTGATGTAGTTATTTAGTTCATCAACCAGAGTCCAGGTAGCAGCAATGGCATCCTGGATGGCAACTTCGTCGATTGCTCTATCAGCATTTAGAACTGCTGTTCTAGCAACCTCAATGACTTGGTTATCCGCTTCGGTGTATTGACCAGCTGTTTGCAGAACACCATCGAAGTATCTTCTGACCATGGCAAGGGTTCTAGATGCTAGGTTTCCAAATCCGTTGGCAAGTTCTGCTTGGTATCTAGCAGATAGGTCTTCCCAACTGAATGAACCATCTTGACCAAAAGCAATTGCTTTCATGAAATAGTAACGGAAAGCATCTGAACCAAAGATGTCGGTGATCTGGTTAGGTGCGATTCCGGTGAGCTTAGATTTAGACATCTTCTCGCCACCAACTAGTAGCCAGCCGTGACCAAAGATCTGCTGAGGTGGTTTGATATCCGCTGCCATCAACATTGCTGGCCAGATGACCGCGTGGAACCTAAGGATATCTTTTCCGACAATCTGAACGGTTGCAGGCCATCTCTTGTTGAACTCTGCATCATCTTGACCATAACCAATCGCGGTGATGTAGTTCAGGAGTGCATCAAACCAAACGTAGGTAATGTGTGAATCATCCCAAGGGATATCGATTCCCCAATCGAACTTCTCCTTAGATCTTGAGATAGAAAGATCATCTAGCCCACGCTTTACAAAAGAGACAACTTCGTTCTTAGCTGATTCAGGTTGAATAAAGTTTGGGTTCTGCTCAAAGAAATCTAGTAGCGGTTGCTCAAACTGGCTGAGTCTAAAGAAGTAGTTGTTCTCTTCTAGTTGCTCAACTGGCTTTGAGTGAATTGCACAAACATCCTGGCCTTCGAATTCGCCGGTACCATCAACTAGGTCAGCCTTGTTCTTGTATTCCTCACAGCCAACGCAGTATGCACCCTTGAATGAACCTTGGTAGATGAAACCAGTGTCATAGAGCTTCTGCATGAACTTCTGAACGTTAGCTTCGTGTCTTGGTTCTGTGGTTCTAATGAAGTCTTGGTTATCGATATCGATGGTCTCAAGTAGTGGTAACCAAGCATCGTGGACTAACTTGTCAGTCCAGTCCTGAGGAGTGCTCTTGTTAGCAGCTGCGGTTCTAAGCACCTTCTCACCGTGCTCATCGGTTCCAGTAAGGAGGAAGCTGTCTTCACCACGTTGACGGTGCCATCTGGCTAGAACATCGGCAGCAACTTCGGTATAGGCATGTCCGATGTGAGGGGCATCGTTCACATAGAAGATGGGTGTCGTCACATAAAACGATTGACCTGAGGTGTTGGTAGACATCTTTACAATCTTAACCCTTGGGCTTTCAATCCTTGGCTCTAGCATCGAGCACAGCCTGATACAGCTCACTCTTGCTCACTGAATGCTTGGCTGCAACCTCGGCTACGGATTGTTTCAGGGATAGCCCTGAACTTCTAACTGACTCCACTTCAGCAAGCAGATCAGAGTCATTGACATCTGCTGGCTCTGAAGGTTCTGCTCCAGCAATTACTAGAACAATCTCCCCGCGAGGTTCTGTTTCAGCCCAGGTAGCAAGTTCAGTCAGGGTTCCTCTAACCGTTTGTTCAAACTTCTTGGTTAGTTCCCTCGAAACAGTTGCTCTTCTATCTTCCCCAAAGACCGTGATTGCATCTCTAAGACTCTGTTCGATGCGGTGAGGAGACTCAAAGAAGATCAGGGTTCTAGGGTCAGTTAGTAATTCTTGGAACAGACGTTTACGGTCTCCTGCCTTTCTAGGTAGGAACCCTTCGAAACTAAATCGGTCAGTTGGTAGTCCTGATACAGCTAAAGCAGAAAGAACTGCAGAAGGTCCGGGGATCACAGTTACCTCAACTCCTGCTTCGATGGCTGCTCGAACTAAAACAAAGCCAGGATCTGAAACAGTTGGCATTCCAGCATCGCTAACCACTAGGACATCTTCGGTAAGGGCTATCTCAAGTAGTTGGGTAACCCGCTCAGCTTCGTTGTGTTCGTGAAGACTGAAGAGTTTGGCGTCTAGTTTCACACCTAGCCCTCTGGCTAGCTTGAGTAGGGTTCTAGTGTCTTCAGCAGCTATGTATTTCACTGAGCCAAGGTGCTCAATGAGTCTTGCTGAGGCATCTGAGAGATTGCCGATAGGTGTTGCCGCCAAAATGAGCATGCTCTATTCTCGCAAACTAACATAGAAGAAGTGCTAACCCTCTTTCTAAGGCTCACAGCTAACCCAGCTAGATTCGCCTTATTCAACCGCTGGGCACCAATCCTCGTGTTGGTGATAGCCGCCGTACTCAGGCTCTATGACCTGGCCTACCCTCAGACTCTGGTCTTTGATGAGACCTACTACGTCAAAGACGCATACTCGCTTATTCACTCAGGTTACGAAGGTGCTTGGTCTAGTGGAGCTGATCAATCTTTTGCCAACGGGAATCCAAAGGGATTAACCGATGACCCTTCTTTTGTAGTTCACCCACCCCTTGGTAAGTGGATCATTGGTCTGGGAATGCTCATCTTTGGAGCAGGCAATCCATTTGGTTGGCGCATCATGGTTGCCCTAGCAGGTATTGCTGCAGTCTGGCTAACTATGGCTAGTGCCAAGCTAATCTTCAGATCAACAATCTGGGCAGTATTAGCTGGACTGTTCTTTGCTGTTGATGGAGTTGGAATAGTTCTTTCAAGAACTGCTCTTCTAGATCAAATCCTCGGGTTCTTTGTAATTCTTGCTTTCTACTTCTTACTAAGAGATAGACAAGAGGTCAGACTAAATACCTACAGGCGACCTTGGTTACTAGCCATGGCAATTTCCTTAGGGCTCGCAACTGCGGTGAAATGGTCAGGGCTTTACTTTGTTGCAGTCTTCCTCGCATACATCATCCTTAGTGAAGCAAATCTGAATTACAAGATTCATCAGAAAATCCAGAAGAGCTCTGAGTCCAAACTCTC
Organism: Actinomycetota bacterium; assembly: GCA_009927245.1. Lineage (GTDB taxonomy): Bacteria > Actinomycetota > Actinomycetes > Actinomycetales > Microbacteriaceae > Rhodoluna. The sequence continues at coordinate 5,483 of RFNI01000211.1, forward strand.
ACCAAGACTTTGGTTACAGCCATCAATTACTCAAGGACTTAGATCTTCAGTTCTAGTGGTATTCCCAATGCTTCTCACGTACATCCTCAGCTGGTCAGGTTGGTTCTTTACCAAGAATGGTTGGGGTAGGAATTGGGCTTGGGAAAACGGTAACGCTCTTACCGGTTGGCTAGCCTGGGTTCCCCACTCACTGCAATCCTTCTGGCACTATCACCAGGACATCTATCAATTCCATGTAAACCTGCATGCCTCTCACCCTTACGCTTCTAACCCCCTGACCTGGCCTTTCATGTTGAGACCAACATCTTTCTTCTGGGAGCAGCGAGCAACTGATTGCTTTGGTGACACCTCAACTGCAGAATGTGTTTCAGCAATTACTCCTTTAGGTAATCCACTGATCTGGTGGGCTGCTGTTCTAGCCATCGGAGTCTTGATAGCTTCTTGGTTTAGAACCAGAGACAAGATCACCACTTTGATTAGCCTTGGTCTAATCGCTGGCTATGTTCCTTGGCTAGCACTAACCAATAGAACAGTCTTCGAGTTCTATGTAATTGCTTTTGAACCTTGGTTGATTCTTTTATTGGTTGCCGGTCTCAGGTCTTGGTTTAGAAATACCGAATCAAGGAAACTAACAGCCAACCTCATTGGTGGCTTCGTGATTTTGGTCCTAGCAGCCTCGGCATTCTTCTATCCAGTCTGGGTCGGTCATTGGATTAGTTATGAACACTGGCACTGGCGAATGTGGCTACCTTCCTGGATTTAGCCCTGATTTGATTGTCTTTAGCCTCGGTTAGGCTTAAGACAAATGCGTACCTACATCGAGCTTTTCAAGGTCCGCGGCGTTGCCGTGGTGGTTTGGTCGCAACTGCTAGCCCGATTCGCTTTCGGCATGCAGACCATCACTTTTGCTATCCACCTGGAGCACATCTACCACAACTACACAGTGGCAGGACTTGCTATTGGAGCGGCCACTCTCGGTGGTGCTCTTTCATCACCAATTCTTGGTCGTTGGATGGCTCTTGTTGGCATCAGGCCGGTGGTGGTTGCCACATCCCTTATCGCCTCGGTTTGTTATCTCCTCATCGGATTTGTTCCAATTGGCTCAACTTTCGCTATTGCAGTCTCTCTGGTTCTTGGTCTTTCAATGCCTCCGATTCAAGCGGCAGCTAGAACTGTTTATCCAACACTGGTCAAACAAGAAGCTCAGAGAAACACTCTGTTTTCAGTTGATGCGATTTTGCAGGAAATCATCTGGATCCTAGGTCCAGTTCTGGCAACAGTACTTATTGCAACAACTAACACTCTTGTTCCAATGGCTGTGATGGCAATTGTTCAAGTCGTTGGTGGACTCTGGTTTGCACTTCTTCCACTTGTCTACGGAGCCCCGATACCTCGTTCTACCAAGCGAATGGGTTCCGTTCTTCGCTCCAAGTTGGTGAAGGTGATGATCGCCATCAACCTCCTATTCGTTGGTTCGTTCTCAGCGCTTGAGATTGGTGCTGTTGCTGCGGTTGGAGAAGCAGAAGTTGGCTTTGTAATTGCGATGCTTTCCATTGGTTCAGTTCTTGGAGGTTTGGCGTTTGGGCATAGAGCAAGATCTCCTCGAGCGCTTTCCAAGCAGCTAGCAGTTGTTCTCCTTGGTGACCTATTGATCTTCTTCAATCCGACCGATCCGATCTGGCTGGGTGTTTGTTTATTCATTTCAGGTATTGGTGTTGCGACAGCATTTGCCACTATGGCTTCGATTATTGGTAAGGCTGTTCCACTCGATGATTCAACTGAGGTCTATGGCTGGATTGGTAGTGGTCAGAACATCGGTTATGGAGCAGGCGCTGCGCTAGCTGGAATTATTGTTGACAGGATCAACAGCACAACATCATTTGCCTTCGCTGCGGGCCTAGATTTCATAGCTCTATTAGTTGCGATTGCCGCTATTTCAATCACCCCAAGTTTCTTAGCAAGCAAACATGAAAAGGAAAGTAAGTAATGCAAGTTTTTGTGGTGACCTACGGTTATGACGCAGACCCAATTGAGCTCAACCAGGTGAGACCCACGCACCGTGAGTGGCTAGCCCGACTACTTGAAGAGGGAATCCTCCTGGCTTCAGGTCCTATGGTCGATAGACCAGCAGCACTACTTGTCTTCAAGTCCAATTCAATTGAAGAGCTAAACACTCGTCTAGATAGCGATCCCTTTGAACTTGCTGGAATGATTGGCGAACGAACTATCGAAGCATGGAACCCAGTCTTTGGCCCATTCAGTGAGGCCGCTAAATGAGAGTCCTTATCTCTGGTGCGAGCGGACTGGTTGGAACTGAATTACAGGCACAACTAAAAGAACTAGGTCACACTCCAGTGGTTCTCGTAAGACGAGAAGTTCAGAACGAAAATGAAGTGTTCTGGGACCCGACCACTCTGACCCTAGATCCTAAAGTCATGGATTCTATTGACGCCATCGTGAACCTAGCTGGAGCAACAACCGGAAAGCTTCCTTGGACTAAGGAATATAAGAAGGAACTTATCGGGTCTCGAGTTGATTCCACTAAGACAATCGTTCAGGCGATGCAGAAGTGCAGCAACAAGCCTAAGGTTCTCATCTCAGGTTCCGCTTCTGGCATCTATGGCGATACCGGTGACACACTTCTGGTTGAAACAGCACCGAAGGGCGAGGGCTTTCTAGCAGACCTTGCTAGTCAATGGGAACGTGAAGCCCTAAAGTCTCCTTCAGGTGTTCGAGTAGTTCAGGTTAGAACAACCATGGTGCTTTCTCGAACCAAAGGTGCTCTTGGTAGATTGCTTCCAATCCTGCGTGCAGGAGTTGGTGGCAAATTGGGTAACGGCAAGCAGTGGTGGGCTTGGATCTCCTTCCTGATGAAGCAAGAGCTATCATCCACCTAATCAATACCCCTTCTGCTTCTGGTCCTTATAACCTCACTGCACCAGAGCCTGCAACTTGTAAACAGCTTGTAAAGGCTCTTGGCAAAGCCCTGGGTAAACCAACTCTGATTCCAGTGCCAGCATTTGCCCTGAAGCTCGTCTTCAGAGAAGGTGCTCAAGAACTTTTGCTTTGCAGTCAAAAGATGAGTTCAGCCAGGTTAGAGGCAACCGGGTTTGCCTTCAAACACCCAACTTAAAATCTGCTTGTGATTGGGTAGTTGGAAAAGATTAGATCTAAATAGATCTGATAAACCGATACGCAGTTAATGCAAAGACTGTTGCTATTGATCCACCAACGATCAGTGGAAGAGCCAAATCAATCTTGGCAAGCATTCCACCAAGCAATCCACCGATAGGCATAAGCCCCCAGACGATTGTTCTTCTGGCACCGTGAATGCGGCCGAAGATCTCATTGGGGATCATGGTGTGATAGGTCGACATCAAAAGAATGTTCCAATAGGCGATGAACAGACCTTCGAACAGGAGGGTGAACATAAACCAATAGACATTGGGAGACAAGCCACTGGCAAGTAAGCAGGCGGCTGATGCTGGAAGGGTAATAGCCAGAGCTTTACTGCGACCAACCTTGGCTGAAAATCTTGATGTTGTCACGGCACCGATTAGTGCACCAATGCCTAGTGGGACTAGAACCCAACCGTAGTTTGCTTCAGACACGTTTAGGTGGTCCAAGATAAAAAGTACCTGGGTTGCAGATCCCATTGCATAGCAGAAACCTATGAAACCAGTAGTGAGCACTAGACGGAGTAATACCTTGTGAGTCCAGAGATACTGGAGACCATCTCTGATCTCATGCTTCAGTTTCGCCCTATCTGCAGCTTTGACTTCCACCTTAGGTTGAAGAGCTTCCCGGGCGATGCTCAGGACAAGGAAAACTGCGACCAGGTAGCAGGCAGAGACACCCAGGAATGGGATGAATGCAGCTGTGGCAAAGATGAAACCACCTAGAGGGACACCAACAAACCCCTGCATGATTGTGTCTGCAATCTGAAGCTTGGAGTTACCCCTCTCCAGCTGAGCCTCGGAGAGCAGAGTTGGGATTGTTGACTGTGTTGCCGTGTCATAGACCACCTCTGAAATGCCGAAGATAAAAGTCAAGGTTGCTAACCAGAGCAAGTTCATCTCACCGGTAAGAATGAGGCTGGCTAACGAAATACCGATAAGCACACGGCTGGTCTGCACCATCAACATGGCGGCTCTTCTGTTTAGCCGATCAACCAATGCTCCGATAGGGATTGCGAACAGTAGCCAAGGCAAAAGGAAAAGGTTCGCCTGAATGGCAATAAGGATTGGGTCTCTGGTGAGGGATGCGGCTAGAAGAGGAATAGCTGCACCAATGAGGCCATCAGCGAATTTGCTGAACATTGCTGCTGACCAGATTTTGTTAAAGGTAACGCCGAGAGTTATCTTCTCTTCGCTTCTTTGCACCTTCATAGCCTAGCCAAAAGAAAAGGCCCCGATCTTTCGATCAGGGCCTCAGTGCAGAAAAGAATTTACTTCTTCTTTGCAACAACCTTCTTTGCAGCAGGCTTACGTGCAACAGTCTTCTTTGCAACGACCTTCTTTGGAGCTGCCTTCTTTACTGCTGGCTTGCGCGCAACAGTCTTCTTTGCAACTGCCTTCTTCACTGCTGGCTTGCGCGCAACAGTCTTCTTTGCAACAGCCTTCTTAGGAGCTGCCTTCTTCACTGCTGGCTTGCGCGCAACAGTCTTCTTTGCAACTGCCTTCTTAGGTGCAGCCTTCTTTGCAACTGCAGCCTTCTTTACAGCAGGCTTGCGAGCTACGGTCTTCTTTGCA
>RFNI01000166.1 GCA_009927245.1 Actinomycetota bacterium
ATAGGTCAAAAGTGCAGGCTGACCCTCTGGTGGCTTAGGAATGTTTAGGTTGTTAACCACAACTGGAAGTTGACCTAGAAGATGGTTCTGGTCAACTAGGTTGTTCATCCACGCTCCACCGCGCTTTGAATCACGGGTGAAGAAGTCACCGATGAATAGCGCAAGCTTTGAGCCGTCTTCGTTGAAGACTTCGAATGCTCTAGCCTCTGGGTGATAGGTCTTGATGTCCTTACGTTCCTTGAACGTAATTCCAAAGAGCTTGTTAGCTGCGAAGAAAACACCATCGTGAAGTACACGCTCTAGTTCGAAGTATGGCTTCATCTTTGAAGTGTCTAGGTTGTATTTAGCCAGACGAACCTTCTCGGTGTATAAGTCCCAGTCCCATGAAGCTAGTTCGAAGTTTTCGCCAGCTGCTTCAATTGACTTCTGCAGTTCTGCACCTTCAGCTCTTGCATTACGAACTGCTGCTGGAGCAATCTGCTTAAGCATCTTGTGGACGTTCTCTGGGTTCTGTGCGTTTCTGTCCTGAAGAACATACTCAGCGTGAGTCTTCACACCGAATAGCTCTGCACGCTGTGCACGAAGCTTGACAATCTCAAGTAGAACTGGACGGTTATCGTTGTCGTTATCGCGTCCACCCTTTAGCAGAGATGCCTTCATGATCTTTTCGCGAAGACCGCGGTGAGTCAGGTTAGCAAGCGCTGGGTTACCAGTGAAGTTAACCATTGCAACGAAATACTTGCCTTCTTGGTCTCTGTCTTTGGCAGCTGCTGCACAAGCAGCAATCTGGTTCTCATCTAGACCATCTAGTTCTGCAATATCATCAACGAAGATTCCTAGGTCGTTGGTGTCGTTTAGTAGGTTGGTGCCGAACTTGGTTTCAAGACCGGATAGCTTCTCGTTTAGAACCATCAGTTCTTCGCGCTGTGCATCAGTTAGGTGAGCACCAGCGTGAGTGAAGTCAAGGTAGTAACGCTCTAGTAGCCAGGCATCTTCGGTTCCTAGCTCAAGTGAGTCACGGTTCTCGTGCAGGTGTTTGATTCTTGAGAAGAGTGCTTGGTTGAGTCTTACCTCATCCATGTGAGCGGCAAGCTTAGGAGCAATCTCTGCTTCGATCTCATCGAGACGGTCGCTGGTGTCGCTTGAAGACTTGTTGTAGAAAACCATCAGCATGCGCATAAGCATCTGACCACTTCGTTCCATCGCAACGATGGTGTTTTCGAAGGTCACTTCTGACTGAGCGGTGATGGCGGCAACTTCGCCTAGTTGTTCTTCACAGCCTGCGTAGAAGGCGGGTAGATATGAATCGTCATTGATTCTTGAGAAGTCAGGCATCTCGTATTCAAGGGTTGAACGCAAGGCAAATGGGTTTTCGTTTTCAAAGGTCATGAGCAAAAGCCTAGACCCAACACCAGACACTTTTAGGTGTTGATAGCGAAAAGTTATTCAGCGCTAGGAGCTAAAACCACATCAGAAACCGAGAACTCAGCACCGCCAG
>RFNI01000095.1 GCA_009927245.1 Actinomycetota bacterium
TTGTTATCTCCTGCTGGAATAACAGTTCCAAAGTATTCCTGGAATAGCTCTGGGTGTTCCTTTAGAGCGTGTCAGTATCTAGGAAGATAACTCCCTGCTTCTCAAGTTCTTCGTTGATCTGGTGGTAAACCACTTCAGATTCATACTGAGCAGCAACACCAGAAACTAGTCTTTGACGCTCTGCCTCAGGAATACCTAGCTTCTCGTAGGTGTTCTTGATGTCTTCCGGTAGTTCATCCCAAGTGTTTGCTTGCTTCTCGGTTGAGCGAACAAAGTACTTTATGTTGTCAAAGTCGATTCCGGTGAGGTCTGACCCCCAGGTCGGCATTGGCTTCTTCTGGAAGTATGAGAAACCCTTCAGGCGAAGATCAAGCATCCACTGAGGCTCACTCTTCTTCTCAGAAATGTCTCTAACTACCTCGTCGTTGATGCCGCGTCTAGCGCTAGCTCCAGCAGAATCCTGGTCAGACCAACCAAACTCATATACGCCAAGGCCTTCAAGTTCTGGATGTGAAACTGCTGCGTCTGTCAAGACATAACCTCTTTCATAGGTTTACGAAAACACGATGGCCGAGAGAAAATCTCAACCTGAATTGCTAGAAATCTGAGTGCCAGTTAAGCGATTTCTGGCTTCGCGAGTAGTCTAAGTTTATCTAAACGTTACCCAATGTGTAACCCCCGAAATGCCACGAAAGGCAATGTTTTTGTTGAATGTTATTCTCGGCCCAGCCAGACTGAAGCTTTATGTCTGGGCTTCCCTAGTGAGTCAGATTCTGATTGTTGTCACCGGTGGTGCTGTTCGTCTAACTGGCTCAGGTCTTGGTTGCCCAACCTGGCCCGAATGTCAACCTGGTTCATACACCAACGTCCCAGAACTAGGTATTCACGGAGTAATTGAGTTTGCTAACCGCCTTCTAACTTTTGTCCTTCTCTTGGTTGCAATCCTCACCTTCCTAACCATCATGAGATTGCCAAAGGCTGAGAAGTTCGGTCTGGTCTGGCCTGCTTTTGCACTTGGGCTTGGCATTGTTGCCCAAGCGATTATTGGTGGCATCACCGTGCTAGCTGGATTGAACTCTTGGATCGTTGGGGCACACTTCTTAGTTTCTGGAGTTCTGATATGCATCGCCGTTATCTTGGTATGGCGTTTCTATGCAGAATGGACCTTTGAAGCTACCAAGACCACAAAACTTCTAAACTCCATCACCTTCCCTATTGGTGTTATCGCAATCATCATCGGGGTAATCGTTACAGGCTCCGGCCCTCACGCTGGAGATGCTGATACACCTAGAAATGGCTTGAACTCAGATCTTCTAGTTCACATCCACTCATACCCTGCATACATCCTCCTAGGACTTGTTCTGCTTCAAATCTTCATCCTCCACCGCACATCAGCGCCTCGCTTTGCAATCAAATTGGCCTATGTTTTCCTAGGATTACTAGCTGCGCAAGCTGCTATTGGAATTCTTCAGGTAAGAATTGGCCTACCAATTACCCTGGTTGCAATTCACATGCTCGGAGCATGTCTAATCATGTGTTCATTGACACATCAGATGCTGATATCTAGAAACTGGCTATCCAAGAAATGAGTGTCGTTTTCTGGTTTCGCAAGGACTTTCGCCTTCAAGACAATGAAGCACTCGTTGCTGCGAGCAAAGAATCAAAAGACATTTACGCTGTTGCTTTAGTAAATAGAGCTAGCTACGAATTCCTTGAAGGCATCAGGCAACACAGCCTCACCGAATCATTCAATGCATTGGATGCATCTATTGGAAACAAACTAAACGTCAAGAGCATCCAAAGTGCAGCAGATTCCGGTGGAGAACTTGTTTCCATAGCGAAAGCTGCAACTGCAAGCTTTGTGTTTGCAATGAAGAGATTCGATCCTGAGGGTATCGCTGAACAGAAAGCTGTTAGCGATGCTTTAGCAAGTGCAGGTGTTCAGCTCAAGTTGGTTGGTTCTGCATACGCTGTTGAGCCAGGAACTGTTAGAAAGCCAGATGGCACCAACTACCGCGTATACACGCCGTTTTTCAATAACTGGAATCCGCTTAGCAACCAAGCTCCTTTTGAAATAGATGCCGCAAGCATTAACTGGTTGAAGATGTCAGATTCGGAGTCGATTCCAACACCTACCAAGAACTCTCCTATCAAGGTCATTGCTGGTGAAGCTTTTGCACTTAGAACCTTTGAGAGATTCCGCAAGCGAGCGCTTGTTAATTACAGCGATGACCGTAATCGCGCGGATCTAAGCGGAACTTCCCACCTTTCACACGCTCTGGCGCACGGTGAAATCCACCCTAGAACGCTTCTTGCAGATCTCGGCAGCGATGAAGGTGCTTGGGTATTCCGCAAGGAGATTGCTTGGCGTGAGTTCTACGCTGATGTTCTCCACCACTACCCTCACACCCTAGATGACTACTACGAACCTAGATTCAAGAAGCTTAGGTATGACACCGGTGTACAGGCTGAGGAACGCTTCCAAGCTTGGTGTGAAGGCAGAACTGGTTACCCGATGGTTGATGCGGGGATGCGTCAGCTGGTCACTGAAGGTTGGATGCACAACCGAGTTCGCATGATTGTGGCTTCGTTCCTAGTGAAAGATCTACACATTGAATGGACTAGAGGTGCAGAGTTCTTTGAGAAGCACCTCAGTGATTTTGATCCAGCATCAAATTCCCACGGTTGGCAATGGACTGCTGGCTGTGGAACAGATGCCTCACCCTATTACCGAATCTTTAATCCGGTCATGCAGGGTTTGAAGTTTGATCCAGAAGGAAACTACGTTCGCAAATACATTCCAGAACTTAGACACCTAACTGGTGCTGATGTTCACGAACCTTGGGAAAGATTTGATGGATACAACTTGGGATATCCAGATCAGATCGTTGATCACTCTGCTGAGCGCAATGAATCTCTAGCGAGATTAGAAGAACTGAAACAGGCTTAGAACAACTTCACGAAAAGCAATGGGTCAACGCCGATTGCAATGAAGAGCACTGTTAGGTATGAAATAGAGATGTGGAACAAACGCATCGGGTTGTTCTCAATTCCAGCCTTGGTCTTCTTCTGCAGAAGATGAGCTTCGAAAACAAACCATGCTCCACCAAGAACTGCAGTTGCTGTGTATATCAATCCCATTGGGGCGATTGGAATAAGCAAGAAGGTGCTCAGCACCATCGCGTAGCTATAGATCACAATTTCAAGTGCTACTCGGTTTGGGTTAGCAACAACCGGAAGCATCGGAACACCGGCAGCCTGATAGTCGTCCTTGTACTTAATCGACAGGGGCCAGTAGTGCGGTGGTGTCCAGAGGAAGATAATCAGGAATAGCGCTGCGGCAGACCAGCTGAGGCTGTTTGTCACAGCACTGAAGCCAATTAGGACCGGCATAGCTCCTGCTGCACCGCCCCAAACGATGTTCTGGGAGGTTCTTCGCTTCAAAAGAAGGGTGTAGATGAAGATATAGAAGAGTTCAGCAGCCAGGGCTAGCCCTGCGCTTAGCCAATTGACGAAGAATCCGAGCCAAAGTACTGAAACTACGCCTAAAACAGTGGCAAAAACCTTGGCTTGAAGGCTTGAAAGCTGGCCTGTAACGAGCGGGCGGTTCTTGGTTCGACCCATAATCTTGTCGATATCGGTGTCAATAATGCAGTTGAAGGCATTTGCTGATCCTGCGCTCATAGCCCCACCAATAAAGGTGGCTAAAACTAGCCAAAGCTCTGGAATCCCCCGTTGAGCCAAAATCATCACAGGAATGGTCGTTATCAGCAGTAATTCGATGACTCGAGGCTTAGTTAGCGCAAAATACGCCTTAGCCAAAGCCATGCCTTTAGCCCGCGGCAAGGCGGTTACAGGGGTTTGGGCTTGGGGAATCATCTCCTCAAGTCTAAGCCAAATTACGACAACCGTTACATGTCCGTAATCAAATGTCGAAGCGGGTATAGACTTCAAGGGCACCAATTTGAGTCCGGAAATCATCATTTCTGGCTATTTCTAGAGCAATACTCACAGAGCGATGAAGCTGACCTGTGTTTGATTTTGCATATTGATAAAGGAGAACCCATTGTCACTTATTTGGGATGAAGTCGATTCACGAGCTGTAGATACCGCAAGGATTCTGGCAGCAGACGCAGTTGAAAAGGTTGGCAACGGCCACCCAGGTACTGCAATCTCACTAGCGCCAGTTGCTTACCTACTATTCCAGAAGGTAATGAACCACGATCCTAAAGATGAGCACTGGGTTGGTAGAGACCGCTTTATCCTCAGTGTTGGTCACTCTTCACTAACTCTTTACAACCAGCTATACCTTGCAGGCTTCGGTCTAGAGCTAGATGACCTAAAAGCTCTTAGAACTTGGGGATCACTTACTCCTGGTCACCCTGAGTATGGTCACACCAAGGGTGTTGAAATCACCACCGGTCCCCTAGGTCAAGGTTTGGCATCAGCTACAGGTTTTGCTTACGCTTCAAGATTTGAGCGCGGACTATTCGACCCAACAGCAGCACAGGGTCAAAGCGCATTTGATCACTTCGTTTATGTAATAGCAGGTGATGGTGACATGCAGGAAGGTGTTACCTCAGAAGCAGCTTCACTTGCAGGACACCAAGAACTTGGAAACCTAGTTGTTATCTACGACAGCAACCAGATCTCAATCGAAGATGACACCAACATTGCTTTCACTGAAGACCTAACCGCTCGTTACGGATCATACGGTTGGCACACTCAGACAGTTGACTGGAAGAAGACTGGAAACTACAAGGAAGACCTTCTCGAACTGTATGACGCAATTCAGAAAGCAAAGGCTGTTACCAACAAGCCTTCACTTATTACTCTTAGAACCATCATTGGTTGGCCTTCACCTAAGAAGCAGAACACTGGAAAGATTCACGGTTCGGCTCTAGGTGCAGAAGAACTTGCTGGTCTAAAGACAGCTCTTGGTTTCAACCCAGAACTTACTTTCGAGGTTACTGATGAAGTTATCGGTCACACTCGCTCAAACGCTTCTAAGCGTGCAGCAGAAGCACGTTCAGAGTGGCAGGCAAAATTTGATGCTTGGGCTACAGCAAATCCAGAACACAAAGCGCTATTCGACAGAGTTGAAAGTGGCAGCGTTCCTAAGGAGCTTGCTTCAGCACTCCCTAACTTTGAATCAGGAACTGAGATCTCAACCAGATCTGCTAGCGGAAAAGTTATCAACGCAATCGCGAAGGTGATGCCTGAGCTTTGGGGTGGCTCAGCTGACCTAGCTGAATCAAACAACACCACCATCGAAGGTGCGAAGTCATTCGTTCCTGCAAAGTGGTCAACCCACGAGTGGACTGGTGACCAGTATGGTCGAGTGCTTCACTTCGGTATCCGTGAGCATGCAATGGCAGCAATTCTGAACGGAATTGTTCTGCACGGTAAGACTCGTGCCTTTGGCGGAACCTTCCTAATCTTCAGCGATTACATGAGACCTGCAGTTCGTCTAGCAGCTCTTATGGGAGTTCCATCGATTTTCGTTTGGACTCACGACAGCGTTGCCCTTGGTGAAGATGGCCCAACCCATCAGCCAATCGAACAGCTTGCAACTCTTCGCGCAATCCCAGGACTAGACATTGTTCGCCCTGGTGATGCTAACGAGGTTGCTTACGCCTGGAAGACAATGCTGGAAAGACGTCAGGGTCCAGCAGGTATAGCACTTACTCGTCAGAACATCCCGGTATTCCCTAGAGGAACTCAGGATGAAACTGGAGCAACCTACGCTTCTGCAGATTTAACTGCTAAGGGTGCATACACATTGGTTGATGCTTCTAACTCAAAGCCAGAAGTAATTCTTATTGCCTCAGGTTCAGAAGTTCAGCTAGCTGTCAACGCCAGAGTGGCTCTTGAAGCTAAGGGTGTTCCAACCAGAGTTGTTTCAGCTCCATGTTTGGAATGGTTCGAAGAACAGTCTGCTGAATACAAGGAATCAGTATTGCCCGCAAATGTGACAGCAAGAGTTTCTGTTGAAGCTGGTCTTTCACTAGGTTGGCAGAAGTATGTCGGTGGTAAGGGTGAGAGTGTCTCAATCGAACACTTCGGAGCATCAGCTGACTACAAGACTCTATTCAGAGAATTTGGCATCACCACAGAGGCAGTTATTGCAGCTGCTGAGAAATCTTTAAGTAACTAGTAGAAGGAAACACATGAACAGCCCACTAGCCCAACTAGCCGCAAACGGTGTCAGCATCTGGCTTGACGATCTATCTCGCACCAGAATCAACTCAGGTGCTCTTGGTGCACTTATCGAGTCAAGAAGCGTCTCAGGTGTTACCACTAACCCGACTATCTTCGCCGGTTCTATCGGTAAGGGTGATGGTTACTCAGAGCAGGTTGCAGAACTTGCTAAGGCTGGCGCAACAGCTTCTGAAGCAATCTTCGAGATCACAACCAAAGACGTTGCAGATGCCTGTGATATCTTCGCTGGTGTTTACTCAGCAAGCCACGGTTTCGATGGTCGCGTATCAATCGAAGTTGAGCCAGGTCTTGCTAACGACACCGCAAACACTGTTGCCCAGGCCAAGGAACTCTTTGCCAAAGTAAACAAAGAGAACGTCATGATCAAGATTCCTGCTACCAAGGCAGGTCTTGCTGCGATTACCGAAGTTATCTCAAACGGCATCAGCGTGAACGTAACTCTTATCTTCTCTCTGCAGAGATACAAGGAAGTTATTGCTGCCTACCAGGCTGGTATTGCTTTGGCTAAGGCAAACGGACACGACCTAAGCAAGATTCACTCAGTTGCATCTTTCTTCGTCTCTCGCGTTGACACTGAAATCGACAAGAGACTTGTTGCTATCGGAACTGAAGAAGCAGTTGCACTAAAGAGCAAAGCTGCTTTGGCTAACGCACGTCTTGCCTACGAAGTTTATGAGCAGGAATTTGCAACCGAGGATTGGTCAGCTCTTGCCGCAGCTGGAGCAAACGAGCAGCGTCCGCTAATGGCATCTACCGGGGTGAAGGATCCAGCGCTTAGCGACACTTTGTATGTAACAGAGTTGGTTGCTCCCGAACTTGTAAACACAATGCCTGAGAAGACCATGGAAGCTGTCTTCGACCACGGTGTTATTCCAGTGAACAGCATTCAGGGTCACTACGAAGAGGCTAGAGACATCTTGGCTGCGCTTGCTGCAGTTGGCGTTAGCTATGACGATGTAACAGAGCTTTTGGAGGCCGAGGGTGTGGACAAGTTCATCATCTCTTGGAACGAACTAGTTGCATCTGTTGAAGCTGCACTGGAGGCTGCAAAGTAATGTCACTCAAGGTAAACGTCCAGGGTCTTGCAGCAGATGCTGTGAAGAGCACCATTGACGAGTTGGTTTCAAATCGTATTGCCAGCCGCATCGCAAACAAGGACTTCACAGTCTGGGGCAAGGAAGCTGAGTCAGAGTCAGCAATTCGTTTGGGTTGGGTGAACTCAGCAAGCGATTCTGCTCCCCTGATTCCAGAGATTCTTGCACTTCGCGAATCATTCCTAAGCGCTGGTGTAAACCGTTTTGTTCTTTGTGGCATGGGTGGCTCTTCGCTAGCTCCAGAAGTAATCACCAAGAACTACGGTGTTGAACTTGTTGTTCTAGATTCAACGGAGCCAGAGCAGGTTCTCAATGTGGTTGCTAAAGACATCGAAAGAACCGCAATCGTAGTTTCTTCTAAGTCTGGTTCAACCGTTGAGACTGACTCACAGAAGAGAATCTTCGAAGAGGCTTTCACAAAGGCTGGCATCGAAAAGACTGAGCGAATCATCATCGTCACCGACCCAGGTTCTCCAATGGAAGCAGCTGCTAAGGCAGATGGCTACCGAATCTTCAATGCAGATCCAACAGTTGGTGGACGCTACTCAGCTCTAACCGCATTTGGTCTAGTTCCTTCGGGTCTTGCTGGTGCAAACATCGCAGAACTTGTTGGACAGGCTCAGTCAGTATCTGCACTCCTGTCTTCTGATGACTCATCTAACCCAGGCTTAGTCCTAGGTGCAGCGATGGCTAGAACTGCCGGTCTATCTACATACAAAGACAAGCTAGGTCTGCTAGCAGACTCTTCCCTACCTGGCTTTGGTGATTGGGCTGAACAGCTAATCGCTGAATCAACAGGAAAAATCGACAAGGGTGTTTTGCCTGTTGTACTTGAAGCCAACAGCTTCGAAGTATCTGGAGAGCAGAAGGACCTATTGCTTGCGCATGTTTCTGCAACTAGAAACCCTTCAGGTGACCTGTCAGTAAGCGGCCCTCTCGGTGCACAGTTCCTTCTTTGGGAGTATGCAACCGTTGTCGCTGGTTACCTACTTGGAGTTAACCCATTTGACCAGCCAGATGTTGAATCAGCAAAAATTGCCGCCCGTGGAATGTTGGAGCAGCGTGCTGCTATCTCATCCCCTGCATTTGTTGACGGTGGCATTGAGGTTCGCGCTCTAAATCTAGATTTGTCTGCACACACAGACATCTCTTCTGCTGTTGCTGCACTTCTAGGTGAGCTTGCTGAAGATGGTTTCGTGTCTGTGCACGCATACCTAAACCGTGAGTCGGAACTTTCAGCAGAGCTACTACGCAATGCAGTTGCTAGCAAGACTTCTCGTCCAACTACTTTTGGTTGGGCACCTAGATTCCTGCACTCAACTGGTCAGTATCACAAGGGTGGACCAAAGCAAGGTGTCTACTTGCAGTTGATCTCTAAGACTGAAACCGATGTTCAGGTACCAGGTAGAGACTTTACTCTTGGTGAACTGATTGCTTCTCAGGCTTCTGGTGACGCCAAGGTTCTTGCCGATCTAGGTAGACCGGTGTTGAGTTTGACTCTAAGCAACCCAATCTCTGATTACGCAGCAATTGTGAAGGCAATAGGTTAAGGAAAACAATTGAGCCCTGTAAAGATAGCTCCTGGTCAAAACCCTCTACGTGATCCTGCAGATAGAAGACTTAACAGAATCGCAGGACCATCTGGTCTAATCATCTTCGGTGTTACCGGTGACCTAAGCCGTAAAAAGCTAATGCCTGCTGTTTACGACTTGGCTAACCGTGGATTACTTCCGCCAGGCTTCTCTCTCGTTGGTTTTGCAAGACGTGACTGGGAAGACCAAGACTTCGGTCAGGTAGTGCACGATGCTGTTAGACAGTATGCGAGAACTCCGTGGAGCGAAGAAGTTTGGGCTCAGCTATCACAGGGAATCAGATTCGTATCTGGTGAATTCGGCGATGACGCGGCTTTTGACAAGCTAAGAGAAACCATCGAGACACTCGATGCAGAACGTGGCACCAACGGGAACCACGCTTTCTACCTCAGCATTCCCCCAAAGGCTTTCCCGCTTGTTACCCAGCAGCTTTCAAGATCAGGTTTGGCAGATCCAAAGCCTAACCAGTTCAGACGAGTTGTTATCGAGAAGCCTTTCGGTCACGACCTGCAGTCAGCTAGAGAACTCAACGAAGTAGTCGAGTCAGTTTTCCCTGCAGACTCAATCTTCCGTATCGACCACTACCTCGGTAAGGAGACTGTTCAAAACATTCTTGCTCTGAGATTCGCTAACCAGTTGTATGAACCACTTTGGAACAACAACTACATCGACCACGTTCAGATCACTATGGCTGAAGACATCGGTGTTGGTGGAAGAGCTGGTTACTACGATGGCATTGGTGCGGCTCGTGACGTTATTCAGAACCACTTGCTTCAGCTGCTTGCTCTAACAGCAATGGAAGAGCCTGTTTCATTCGATGCTGCTGATCTTCGCGCCGAAAAGGAAAAGGTGCTCTCTGCAGTTCGCCTTCCTGCTGATCTTGGTAAATACACTGCTCGTGGTCAATACACCGGTGGTTGGCAGGGTGGCGAAAAGGTGGAGGGCTTCTTAGAAGAAGACGGCATGAACCCTAAGTCGGTAACAGAGACTTTCGCTGCAATGAGATTAGATATCAACACTCGCCGCTGGGCTGGCGTTCCGTTCTATCTTCGTGCTGGTAAGCGCTTAGGCAGAAGAGTTACTGAGATCGCAGTTGTTTTCAAGCGAGTACCTAAGCAGATATTTGGCGAATCACAGACATCAGCACTGGGCCAAAACGCTTTGGTTATCCGTGTTCAGCCAGATGAGGGTGTCACCATCAGATTTGGTTCTAAGGTTCCTGGCGTTGGTATGCAGGTTAGAGATGTGACTATGGACTTCGGTTACGGCCACGCCTTTACCGAGGCATCTCCTGAAGCGTACGAACGTTTAATTCTTGACGTTCTTCTAGGTGATCCACCGCTATTCCCAAGACACGAGGAAGTTGAACTCTCTTGGAAGATTCTTGACCCAATTGAAGAATTCTGGGCAAAGGCTGGAAAGCCTGAGCCTTATCGCCCTGGCACATGGGGTCCAGCTTCGGCTGACCGCATGATGGCTATCGACGGCAGAGCTTGGAGAAGACCATGATCAAAGACTTACCAAATACAACAATCTCTAAGGTCTCTAAAGAACTCGTTCAGATTCGTGAAGAAGGTGGCGCTGTTGCACTTGGACGCGTGCTAACTCTTCTTATTGAGACTGACTTCAAAGATCTTGAGGAATCGATTCTCGCTGCGAACGAGGCATCGAGAGCGCACCCATGTCGAATCATTGTTCTTGCTAACAATGAAAAGGCAACCAAGCAGTCAAGGCTAGACGCTGAGATTCGTGTTGGTGGAGACGCTGGTGCTTCAGAAGTAATCGTTCTAAAGGCCTACGGAGAAGCTTCAAGCGATCCTGAGTCTCTAGTTACCGGTCTATTACTTCCAGATGCTCCTGTGGTTGCTTGGTGGCCAGGTATAGCTCCTGCTAAGCCATCGACCTCTGCTATCGGGCGTATTGCACAGCGAAGAATCACAGATGCTGCCGCACAAAAAGATCCACACGCTTGGTTATCTAACCTTGCGAAGAACTACGCTCCAGGCGACAGCGACTTCGCTTGGACCAGATTGACTCTTTGGCGAGCACAGTTGGCTGCAATACTTGACCAGCCACCTTATGACCCAGTTACAGCTGTTGTCGTAACCGGCGCAGTTGACTCCCCTAGCACCGATCTATTGGCAGCCTGGCTTGAACTGAAGTTGAAGGTCGAAGTCAGCTTGGTTAGAACTGTTAGAGGTAAAGCAGTTGCTGGTATCAAGGGTGTGAAGCTAGTTCGCAAGTCCGGAGACATCGAAATCGTTCGCCATGTTCCAGATATTGCAACACTTATCCAGCCAGCTCAACCGACTAGAGACATTAGCCTTCCTAGAAGATCGCGCCGTGACTGCCTGATTGAAGATCTTCGTCGCTTGGATAGTGATGACGCATTCGGAAAGTTGATCACCAAGGGATTTGGCACCAATCGCCAAGCACCAAAGGTTTCAAGCCAAAAGAAGTAGTCATGGAAACCTCTACCGAAATCAGAAGAGCAGCTAATGGTCAAGAAGTTGCTCAATTAGCAGCTCGAGAAATAATCGAGACTCTCGAGCAGGCTTTGGCAAACAAGCCTGTCGTGAATGTTGCGCTCACTGGAGGGACTGTTGGTATCTTGACTCTCGCAGTGTTGGCTGAACAGCCTGATCTGTCTCGATTAGATCTCTCTAGAGTTCACTTCTGGTGGGGTGACGAGAGATATGTTGAAAGCACCAGTTCAGATAGAAATGCTAACCAAGCAAGAGCGGCGTTCTTCGACAAAGTAGCTGTCTCAGAAGATAACATCCATGAGTTTCCTGCAGCTGATGTTTCAGGGGATCTCTTGACTGGAAAGAAAGTATTTGAAGAAGCACTGGTCAAACACTTTGGATCTGGGCTCCCGGTTTTTGATCTAACTATTCTTGGTATGGGGCCTGATGGCCACATTGCATCCCTCTTCCCAAGTCATGAGGAACTTTCTGTTGGTGAAGTGGTTGTTGCTGAAAGCAATTCTCCTAAGCCTCCTGCTGAGCGCTTGAGTTTGAGCTTTGATGTTCTAAATGCTTCAGCGAAGATCATTTTCGTTGTTTCTGGTTTAGATAAATCAGCTGCAGTTACAGCAGTTCACACTGATGAGAATTGTGAATTACCTGCTGCCAAAATTCAGGCACAGAGTGAAACCATTTGGTTTATCGACCAGGCTGCTGGTCAAGAATTTTGGAGCTGCTAAGCCTTTTTGGTCTTAGCGGCTTTCTTAGCCTCAGCTTTAGCTTCAGCTAGCAAGCGCTCTCTTCTCTCACGCACGGCAGCAACTGCCTCTTCTAGAAGTTCTTTCGCTTCAGCTGCTGTGCGACGTTCCTTAACGTAGGCAAGATGAGTCTTATATGGTTCGTGCTTAGCTATCTGAGGTGGGTTGTCTTTATCTAAACCTGAAGGCAGACCACAGTGTGGGCAATCTAGTTCGTTAGGAAGTTCTGCTGCATCTACGCTCGCTGCGAAAGATGGGCTGAATGAGTGGTTGTTGAAGCAATAAAAAGTCCTTGTGATCTTTTCTGCTTGAAAGCCGTTATCTTGCTCTCCCATTGGACCAGCGCCAACTCGAGAACCCCTGATTGCTGCTCCGTTACCGCTCAAGGGTTACGCCCAAGAATAGGTTGATGCTAGACCCAGTATCACAATAGTGACCACCCAGACCAGACCAAGGATTACGGTGATTCGGTTTAGGTTACGCTCTGCAACTCCTGAAGATGACATTGTGGTGTTGATTCCGCCACCGAACATGTCGCTGAGGCCTCCACCGCGACCCTTGTGAAGAAGGATCAGTAGGGTTAGCAGCAAGCTGGTAACTCCAAGCAGAATTCTTAGAGCAATGAAAATACCGGTCATTTGTGAACTTTCGTCAGTTATTAGGCTAAAAAACCTTGCTTAGCCAATTATAAGGTCAGGTGCTTTAGAAAACGGGCGATGCCAGAGAACTCATCAACGTCTAGGCTGGCCCCACCAACCAAAACTCCATCAACTTCAGGGCTTTTTAGGAAGCCAGCAACGTTAGCTGCCTTTACTGAGCCTCCGTAGAGAATCCTTGTTGATTGGGCTATTTCAGCGCTAAAAGCCTCTGAAATGGCCTCTCTAATCTTCAAAGCAACGCTTGCAGCCTGCTCAGGGGTAGCGATCTGACCGGTGCCAATAGCCCAGACCGGCTCATAAGCCACAATGAACTCCCCTAGCTTCTCGTGCCCTGCAAGAGCAGCCAAAATCTGTCTAACCGGAACTGCTGAAGGACCTTCAGCTTCCAGTTCCTCTAGAGTCTCACCAACGCAGATAACTGGGATTAGTCCGTGCTTGAAGGAAGCAGATACCTTTGCCTGGATGACTTCGTCAGTTTCGTTGTGAAAAGAACGACGCTCTGAGTGACCAACCAGAACATACTTTGCATCAAGCTTCTTTAGGAATGCTCCTGAGATCTCACCAGTGTATGCGCCTGTGTCAAACTTGCTTAGATCCTGAGCACCTAGCTTGATTTCAAACTTCTCTGCATCAATCAGGGTCTGAACACTTCTCAGGTCAGTGAAAGGAGGGAATACTGCAACCTCGGTCTTTGAGTAATCGTGATTAGCGTCACTCAGTGTCCAAGACAGCTTTTGCACCAAAGCGATTGCTTGCTGGTGGTCTAGGTTCATCTTCCAGTTACCCGCAATAAACGGAACGCGCTCAATTGTCATCGCAATACTTCCAAACCAGGCATAGCCTTACCTTCTAGGAACTCGAGGCTAGCTCCGCCTCCAGTTGAAATGTGTGAAAACATGTTGTCCTCAAAGCCAAGTGCACGAACAGCTGCCGCAGAGTCTCCTCCACCAACAACAGATAGTCCCTGAACTTGAGTTAGAGCTTCAGCAACAACGCGTGTTCCGTTAGCAAAGTTCTCATATTCAAATACACCCATAGGGCCATTCCAGAACACGGTCTGTGACGACTTGATGACTTCAGCAAATGCTTTAGCGCTCTCAGGGCCAATGTCTAGGCCTAGACCTGTTGCTCCAAAAGCACTCTCTTCGATTGCATCAGCTGCTGTTACAACATGGTCTGCATCTGCACCGAACTTGCTAGCTACAACGATGTCGGTTGGAAGAACAACCTTCACACCCAACTCTTCAGCCTTAGCAAGGTATCCGCGAACAGTTTCAATCTGGTCTGTTTCAAGAAGGCTTGAACCTACCTTGTGACCCAGTGCTGCGAGGAAAGTGAAAACCATTCCACCACCGACCAAAAGTGAATCAACATTTGGTAGCAGGTGATCGATAACACCGAGTTTGTCTGAAACCTTAGAACCGCCGAGGATTACTGTGTATGGACGAGCTGGGTTTGTGGTTAGACCTTCTAGAACACCTAGTTCACGCTCAATTAGAAGTCCTGCGTAGCTAGGAAGAAGCTTCTCTAGATCGTAAACAGAAGCCTGCTTACGGTGCACAACACCAAAACCATCGCTGACTACTGAGTCTCCTAGTTCTGCAAGTTGCTTAGCAAAAGCCTGACGCTCGTCATCGCTCTTCGCTGTCTCACCCGCGTTGAATCTAAGGTTCTCAAGTACTAGGACGTTGCCGCTCGGAAGCGCTGCAACTGCATCCTTGGCGCTCTGACCAACAGTGTCAGTTGCGAATGCGACTTCTTGTCCAAGTACTTCTCCAAGACGTTTAGCAACAGGCTCTAGAGAGTACTTGAGGTTTACTTCACCATCTGGTCTACCCAGGTGGCTAACGATGATTACCTTGGCATCTCTAGCTAGCAACTCTTTGATTGTTGGAACAGAGGCAATGATTCTTCCGTCGTCTGCGATCCTTGAACCATCTAGTGGAACGTTTAGATCACAGCGAAGGATTACCCTCTGCCCTGCAATGTCAGGTAGGTCTTTGAGTGTGCGCATCTATTTAGAGTTTGCTTGCAACAAGCTCTGTTAGGTCAACTAGACGGTTTGAGTAACCCCACTCGTTGTCGTACCAAGAAGAAATCTTGACGGTGGTTCCACCAACGACGCGAACTAGACCTGCATCAAAGATTGATGAGTGTGGGTCAGTAACGATGTCGCTTGAAACGATCTCGTCTTCGGTGTACTTCAATATTCCCTTTAGTGGACCGGATGCAGCTGCTGCCTTGTAAGCAGCCTTGATCTCTTCAACGGTAACTTCCTTAGCTGAAACCAAAGTTAGGTCAGTGATAGACCCGGTTGGAACTGGAACTCGAAGTGCGAAACCATCCAACTTGCCCTTTAGCTCTGGAAGAACTAGACCGATTGCCTTAGCTGCTCCAGTAGATGAAGGAACAATGTTGATGCCAGCTGCACGTGCACGACGTAGGTCAGAGTGTGGGCCATCCTGTAGGTTCTGGTCAGCTGTGTATGCGTGAACAGTTGTCATTAGTCCGTTTACGATACCGAAAGCATCGTTGAAGACCTTAGCCAAAGGAGCTAGACAGTTAGTTGTACATGAAGCGTTAGAGATGATGTGGTGGTTAGCTGGGTCGTATAGGTGCTCGTTGACACCAATTACGAAAGTTGCGTCGTCACCAGTTGCTGGTGCAGAAATGATCACCTTCTTTGCACCTGCTTCAATGTGCTTGATGGCATCCTTAGCGTCGGTGAAACGACCGGTTGATTCGATAACAATGTCAACACCAAGATCTCCCCAACCTAGGTTTGCTGGGTCACGCTCTGCAAGAACCTTGATGACCTGTCCACCAACGATGATGTTCTGTCCATCAACGGTGACGTCCTGGTTTAGGCGACCTGTTACAGAGTCATACTTCAGTAGGTGAGCTAGAGCTTTAGGGTCGCTCAAGTCGTTTACAGCAACGATTTCTAGATCAGTGCCCTTCTCTAGTTCTGCTCGAAGAAAGTTACGTCCGATACGTCCAAAACCATTGATTCCAACGCGAGTGGTCATTTTGACTCCATTATTTTCCAGGCGCCACGAACGACGCTTATTTGAGGGGGTTTTTGGGGATTGATTCCACTCAACACTGGGTGGATTACCTACTTTTAGGGTAGCAGAAGAGTCGAGGTGTTCTTGCTAGCCTCGTCAAATCTTGCCTGAACGTCTGCCCAATTGACGATGTTCCAGAACGCCTTCACATACTCAGGCTTGACGTTTTGGTAGTCCAGGTAGAAGGCGTGCTCCCACATATCCAGCATCAATAGTGGGATTGAGCCGACTGAGAGGTTACCCTGGTGGTCGTAAAGCTGCTCAATAATCAACTTCTGGCCCAGGATGTCCCAAACCAGGATTGACCAGCCTGAACCCTGAATTCCCAGCGCACTAGCGGTGAAATGGGCCCTAAAGGCGTCAAAAGAGCCAAAGAAGTTATCAATTGCAGCAGCTAGCTCGCCGGTTGGCTTGTCGCCACCTTCTGGAGACATGTTCTTCCAGAAAACTGTGTGATTTACGTGACCAGCCAGGTTGAAGGCTAGATCCTTCTGGAACTTGTTGACCATGGTTAGGTCATTCTTCTCTCTAGCTTCAGCCAGAGCGTCCAGAGCAGTGTTAGCACCATTCACATAGGCCAGGTGGTGCTTGTCATGGTGCAATTCCATGATTCGACCAGAGATGTTCGGCTCTAGTGCTCCGTAGTCGTAGGAAAGGTCAGGCAATACATACTTTGTCATGTTGGTTCTCTTTCGTTTTCTAGTCTTGGTCTAATTCTGTACCAGGAATACCCTGCTCGGCTGCAACCTTGTCAGCAAGGGCTAATAATCTTCTGATTCTTCCTGCGATGGCGTCTTTGGTCAGTGGTGGAGATGCCAATCTACCTAGGTCATCCAAACTTGCATCCCTATGCTGAAGTCTTAGATCGCCAGCCATCTTTAGATGCTCTGGGATGTTATCCCCAAGAATCTCCATTGCTCGTCTGACTCTCATGCCCGAGGCAACTGCTGCTTGAGCAGATCTCATCAAGTTAGCGTTATCGAAGTTAGCTAGCCTGTTCTGCTTGCCTCTAACTTCTCTTCTAACTCTGAGCTCTTCATACTTCAAAACAATTCCATGAGCACCAATGTGCTTCAGAATCTCAACAATCGCATCACCTTCGCGAACTACTACACGGTAAACACCACGAGCTTCACGAACCTTAGCAATTACATCTAATCTTCTTGCGATACCAACTAGGGCCATAGCTGCCTCGTTACCGGGTGCTGTGATCTCAAGAGTTGCTGATCGTCCTGGGTCGGTCAACGAACCATGAGCCAAGATTGCTCCACGCCAAACAGCAGCAGCCTCTGCTTTACTTCCAGATACAAGGGCTGCTGGTAGCCCTCGAACAGGTCTGTTCTTGGTATCGATAAGTCCAGTTTGGCGAGCAAGAATTTCGGCATTCGCTGTTACGCGAATCTGATACTTAGCAGTCTTACGGATTCCTCCAGCAGAAATAATCGCGAGTTCGCTGTCGCAACCGTAGACATCGACTAGATCCTTCTTAACTCTGCGAGCAAGAGCTGTCGTGTCAACTTCTATCTCAACGACTATCTTGCCGCCGACTAGGTGAAGACCGCCACAGAAGCGAAGGATGGTTGAGAGCTCTGCCGCCTTGATGTTGCTCTTACTAACCTCGACTCTGGCCAGTTCGTCTTTGAGTTCTGCTGTTAGTGCCATGATTACTCTTTCCCTAAATCTCTGTGCTTCACCCTGACGGTAATTTCTTCGTTTTCTGACAAACGCTTTGCAATCTCGATTGCTGTTGCAACCGATCTGTGCTTACCACCTGTGCAACCAAGAGCAATTGATGCGTGCTTGCGGTTCTCCTTTAGGTATCCACGAATTACTGGCTGTAAGGCTGCGATGTAGTTGACGATGAACTCTTCTGCGCCATCTTGACACAAGACATAGTCAGCAACCTGAGAATCTTCCCCAGTGAACGGTCTAAGTGCTTCATCCCAATAAGGATTAGGAAGGAAGCGCATGTCAGCAATCAAGTCTGCATCACTTGGTGCGCCATATTTAAACCCAAAGCTCTGAACCAACAAGTTGAGTTTTCTGTTCTCAGCGCTAGCGAAGTTCTCAGAAATCTTTGCTGCCAGTTGATATACGTTCATGTCACTGGAATCGATGATCACATCAGCTTGTTCACGAAGTGGTAGCAGAGTCTTTCGCTCTGTTGCGATTCCTTCGCTGATAGTTCCATTACCCTGCAGTGGATGTGGTCTTCTAACCTGCTCGTAACGCTTGACCAGGGTCGCATCGTTTGCTTCCAGGAAGAGGATTTGTGCGTCTACGTTGCTCTCAAGCAGCAGTTTT
Source organism: Actinomycetota bacterium (assembly GCA_009927245.1). Classification (GTDB taxonomy): domain Bacteria; phylum Actinomycetota; class Actinomycetes; order Actinomycetales; family Microbacteriaceae; genus Rhodoluna. The sequence goes on from RFNI01000095.1 coordinate 18,163, forward strand.
ACGTGTGTGCTGAGATCATCAAATAGTTCGCCACCTCTGGCGTCAACAACAACAGCAAGTCTTGGTAGTTCCTTGTTTGTTCGAGAAAATAGCTCCGCCATTGGCTTGATTAACTGCGGTGGCAGGTTATCGACAACGTACCAGTCAAGATCTTCAAGAGCTTTACCAACGGTTGAACGACCAGCACCAGACATGCCGGTAACTATCAGTAGTTCATAGCTCGTATCGTTCAAGGTCGCTCTTTCAGAGAGTTGTTGCTCTTACTCTAGTGCTTTTGCGACACGCCCGAGTTGCAAAAGGTTCAACCTCTGCTAGAGGCTTTCAGTCTGCCCAATGTTGGCAATTATGGACTCGGCCAAGACCTGCCCAATCCCAGCCACTTCGGCTATCTCCTCAACTGAGGCTGCCCTCAAGCGCTTTGCCGAGCCAAAGCGTCTCAGCAACGCTGTTACTCGCTTCTCCCCAAGACCTTCGATGTTTAGAAGCTCTGTCGCAATCGAGGACTTGCGCTTCAGTCGCTGAGCTGTGATGGCGAAACGGTGAGCTTCATCTCTAACCCTCTGCAGCAAGAAGAGTGCTTCGGTGCCTCTGGGCAGGATGGTCGGGAAAGGGTTATTTGGCAGCCAAATCTCTTCGAGTCTCTTGGCTAGTCCCACAATGTTGATGTCTGTGATCCCTAGGTCATTTAGTGCTCTCTGGGCAGCATTGACCTGTGGTTGCCCACCGTCAACGATTAGTAGTCCAGGTCGATAGCTGAACTTGTTGCTCGGCTCTTGATCCGCATTCACCAAGTACTTCAGTCTTCTAGTTAGAACCTGGTAGATAGATTCAGTGTCATCGGTGGTCTCTTCGATATTGAACTTACGGTACTGATCCTTCTTTGGAAGGCCATCTTCAAACACCACCATGGAGGCAACTACACCAGTACCACCTAGATGTGAAACGTCAAAACACTCAATACGAAGAGGTGCAGCAGAGAGATTCAAATACCTTTGGATATCCCCCAGAGCTGCGGTTCTGGCAGTGAAGTCAGCCGTCCTGCGGAGTTTGTATAACCCTAGAGCGTGCTTTGCGTTGGTGTGGGCTGTCTCAGCTAAAGCTCGCTTGTCTCCCCTTTGCGGAACTCGAAGATCCACCTTGCTGCCTCTTATCTCTGAAAGCCAAGCTCCTAAAGCTTCAGAATCCTCTGGCAGAAGCGGAACCAATACTTCTTTAGGAACATCAGATGCGAATGTCGCATCTTTGCCGTAAACATTTTGGAGAAGGTATTCAACTAGTTCAGCAGTTGAGCGCTCGAGTTCTTTATCAACAACCCAGGCACGAACACCACGGATACGTCCACCACGAACTCTAAAGAGTGAAACAGCGGCGGTCAATTCATCATCTGCAATTCCAAATAGATCTGCATCAGTCTGGTCTGTGAAGACGACCGTACTCTTTTCCAGAACGGTTTCAAGAGCAGTAACATCATCTCTGAGGCTTGCTGCTAATTCATACTGCTGAGTCTGTGAAGCTTCCATCATTCGAGTCCTCAGTGACTCGATGTGCTCTTCATCACCATGGTTCATGAAGTCAACAAGCTCTTTGCTGATTGCCTTGTGTTCTGCAGGGCTGACTCTAGAAACACATGGTGCAGAGCACTTTCCTATGTCAGCAAGTAGACATGGGCGGTTAGTGCTCTTTGCCCTTTGGTAGGTACCGGACGTGCAGGAACGAACCGGGTAGACCTTGAGCAAAGTGTCTAGGGTCTCTCTGATGGCCCAGCTCTGTGTGTATGGACCGAAATACTTTGCGTTCTTGATCTCCTTGTTGCGAGTTATGAAAGCTCTAGGAATTTCATCACCCATTGTGACTGCAAGGTAAGGGTAGCTCTTGTCATCCTTGAAACGAACGTTGAAAGGTGGATCAAACTCTTTGATCCAGGTGAACTCGAGTTGCAATGCTTCAAACTCTGTCTTGACGATTGTCCAGTTCACATCTCTCGCTGTTTGGACCATTCTTCTGGTCTTCTCTTGGAGAGATTCAAGAGGTGCGAAGTATGAACTGAGTCTGGCTCTAAGGTTCTTCGCCTTACCTACGTAGAGAACTCTCCCGTTCTCGTCTAAGAAGCGGTAAACACCAGGGTCTGTTGGTATCTCCCCTGTCTTAGGTCGAAAATCGACGTCGTAGGCCATTTACTAACCTAGGATTTCCTTCAGGAATTTACCGGTGTGAGACTTAGCAACTTTCGCAACATCTTCAGGAGTTCC
>RFNI01000187.1 GCA_009927245.1 Actinomycetota bacterium
TATCGTTATGGAGCACAGCCACGGTCAACCATTCTCTTGCGACCGCTCGGTAAAGCTCTGCTGCTTCTGAGGTTGGAGCGTATTGTGTTACTGGTCTACCCTGTGCTGATGAGTCTTTGAACTTAACAGTTAGCTTGATTACAGATCTAAAGACCTTATCTCCGTAATCTTCATTCAGCTTGTTCAGCATCTCTCTCGAGTGCAGTGTTCTAGGGTCAAACATGGTGGCAAGGATGCCGTCAATCTTTAGGTTCTCATTCAGTCGCTCTTGAACTAGCTCAACAGTGTTCTGGATAAGAAGCTCTAAACCTCTAAGAGCAAAGTAATCACAGGCAACAGGAATCATTACACCGTGAGCTGCAGTTAGAGCATTCACAGTTAGCAAACCAAGGGATGGTTGGCAGTCAATCATGATTACGTCGTAGTCCCCTAGAACTGGACGTAATACTCCAGCAAGGATCTTCTCTCGACCAGGTTCTGCAACCAATTGAATTTCAGCCGCTGATAGCTGGATGTTTGCAGGGATTAGATCAAGACCAGGAACTTCAGTGTGAACAATCACATCTTCAGCTTTTAGTTTTCTATCAAGCATCAGGTCGTAGATGGTCTTTACATCTTCGTTGGCAACACCTAACCCTCTAGAAAGAGCACCTTGAGGGTCAAAGTCAACAAGCAATACCTTGCGGCCATACTCAGCGAGGGCTGCTGCAGTGTTAATGGTTGTTGTGGTCTTACCAACACCACCTTTTTGATTACATAGGGCGATGATTCGGGCTGGGCCATGGCTGGATAAGCGTTTAGGAATAGGGAACCTATTGTCAGCATTTCTACTAGGCATCGATAGCTTCCTCTCTGGCTTCACAGCAGTAAGTTTGGGCCGTTTAGGCCCCTAAAGATAAATAACTTTAGTGGTTGTAGTCTACCGCTGAGCGCGAGGATGGGCGGTAGCGTAGATCTCCCTGAGCGCGTCAACGGTAACAAGAGTGTATATCTGGGTGGTAGCCACCGAGGCGTGGCCCAAAAGCTCCTGAACCACCCTGACATCTGCCCCACCTTCTAGAAGGTGGGTAGCGAATGAGTGCCTAAAGGTGTGTGGGGAAACCTCATGTTCTAACTTGGCATTCGAGGCGGCATCGGAGATGATTTGCCAGATGCTCTGCCTACTTAACCTTGAACCCCTTTGGTTCAGGAACAGCGCCGGGGTTCCTTTGGAGAGCATGGCTAGCGATGGCCTTACTCGAACTAGATAAGCCTGCAGAGCTGCCTGGCGTATCGTCCAACCGGGACAATACGTTCCTTAGAGCCTTTACCGAACAATCGAATAATCTCTGGATCGATTAGGTCATCCAGGTCGATATTCACTACCTCTGAGACACGAGCACCGGTTGCATAGAGAAGTTCGAGGATCGCTCTGTCTCTAACTCGGATTAGATCTGTTGCTCCTGAGACATCATCGGTTCAGGCCCTGATGCTCTAAGCAGTCTTTCAACTTCCTGGATTGAGATTGCTTTAGGAAGTCTTCTAGGTGCTTTGGGTGGCTTTACCGTTGCAGCAACATCTGTTTCAACGATTCCTTCGAAGAGGAGGAACTTATGCAGTCCTCGAACTGCAGCAAGTGTTCTGGCAACAGAGGTTGCGACCATAAGTTTGTTGGTTACCAGTTGCTGGGCAAAGTCTCTGACATTGTTTTCTCGCACCTGGCTAGGTGAATCTAAGCCTTGGTCCTCTAGGTATTGATGTATGAACCAAGATCTCGTTTATAGGCAAGCAGCGTGTTCTTAGCCATACCTCGCTCAATGGTGAGGTGTCTCAGATAGCTATCAACTGATTGCTGAAGTTTAGCCATCAGATTGACTTGTTACTCAGCCTTATCGCCAAAGAGACGACCGGCAAGAGCTGCCTTGATTAACCCGTGGAACAGTGGGTGTGCCTTGGTTGGGCGAGATAGGAACTCTGGGTGAGCTTGAGTTGAAACGTAGTAAGGGTGAACATCCTTAGGCAGTTCAACAAACTCAACTAGATCACCGTTAGGTGATAGACCTGAGAAGTTCAAACCTGCTGCAGAGAGTTGATCCCTGAAAGAGTTGTTGACTTCGTAGCGGTGACGGTGACGTTCCTTTACTAATGTCTTTCCGTACGCTTCAGCAACTACGCTGCCTGGAGTTAGAGCTGCATCGAATAGACCTAGACGCATGGTGTGCCCCATATCTCCTGAAGCAAGGATCTCTACCTGCTCAGCCATAGTTGCAATAACCGGATACTTGGTGTCTGGTTCAAACTCAGTTGAAGAAGCACCTTCTAGTCCAACTACGTTTCTTGCATACTCGATAACCATGCACTGAAGTCCAAGGCAAGACCAAGGTTGGAATACCATTTTCTCTACTGAACTTCAGAGCACCAAGTTTGCCTTCAAGTCCTCTAATACCGAAACCACCAGGAACGCATATTGCATCAACACCGCTCAGGTGCTCTCTTGCACCTTCTTCGGTTTCACAAAGGTCGCTAGCAACCCACTTGATATTTACCTTTACCTGTTCAGCAAATCCACCGGCTCTAGAGCTTCGGTTACTGAAAGGTATGCATCTGGCAGATCAACATACTTACCAACTAAGGCAACTGTTACTTCTGCCAAAGGCTCGTGAACTGCTTTTAGCACGCTCTCCCAGTGCGACCAGTCAACATCGCCAGCTTCTAGGTTGAGGTGTTTGATGATGTATGAATCTAGACCTTCTTCGTGAACAACAGTCGGAATGTCATAGATACTGTTCGCATCAGCAGCGTTGATAACAGCTTCAATGTCAACGTCACACATCAGTGCAATCTTCTTCTTGATGCTGTCACCGATTGGTCTATCGCTGCGACAAACAATTGCATCTGGCTGAATACCGATTGATCTAAGGGTTGCAACTGAATGCTGTGTTGGCTTGGTCTTTAGTTCTCCGCTTGGAGCAAGGTAAGGAACAAGTGATACGTGAACAAAGAAAACCTTGTCGCGGCCTACTTCATGTCTAACCTGACGTGCAGCTTCGATGAACGGCAGAGATTCAATGTCACCAACGGTTCCACCGATTTCAGTGATGATCACATCTGGTGCTGGAGACTCGTGAGCCTGCAAACGCATTCTGCGCTTGATCTCATCGGTGATGTGTGGGATGACCTGAACGGTGTCACCTAGGTAACTTCCAGCACGTTCCTTACGAATAACCTCAGAGTAAATCTGACCTGTGGTTACGTTTGCTGATTGACCTAGGTTGATATCGAGGAAGCGCTCGTAGTGGCCAATGTCCAAATCTGTTTCTGCACCATCATCGGTGACGAATACTTCACCGTGCTGGAAAGGGTTCATTGTGCCTGGGTCAACGTTTAGATATGGGTCTAGTTTCTGCATTACAACAGTGAGCCCACGAGCTCTTAGAAGATTACCTAGACTGGCTGCCGTAAGGCCCTTACCCAGTGAGGACGCGACACCACCGGTCACGAAAATGTGTCTTGATTTACCAGATTCCATCGCTTCAGCCATGGAATTTAACTTTAGCAGTTCACGAAGATGGACTTTGACACAGCGTCGCTAGACATGCCAAAAATCTTAAGAGTTAACCTCGTTAGCAATCTTTCGAAGCTCTAAAGCGTTCTCCCTGGCCGCCTGCGAGTCACTCAAACCAGAGAGCATTCTTGCCAATTCTTCGGTCCTGGTTTGGTCATCTAAGACCTGAACATCGCTGGCGGTGAACTCGGCGTCCGAGGTCTTAGTAACCCTTAGGTGCCGATCTCCAAAGGCTGCGACTTGAGCAAGGTGGGTAACCACAATGACCTGAGCATTCTTTGCCAGTGCCGCTAGGCGTTTACCGAGCTCAATAGCAGTTGCTCCACCAACCCCAGCATCAACCTCATCAAAGATAAAGGT
>RFNI01000114.1 GCA_009927245.1 Actinomycetota bacterium
ACCAACTATTTCAACCTGGCAACCATGCTCTCAGCCATAGTCATTGGTATGTGTGCTGGCTTCCTCCCACACAACTGGCATGTGGCAAAAATCTTCATGGGCGACTCAGGAGCACTTCTACTAGGACTTTTGATGACTACCTCAGCTCTAACAGTTACCGGTCAGATTGACCCAGCATCGTTGAACCGTGATGACCTAGTGCCGGCAGTTCTTCCTTTGATTCTTCCTATTTCCATCCTGATCCTGCCTTTGCTGGACTTTGCCCTAGCTGTGGTCAGGAGGCTTGCTGCTGGCAAGTCACCTTTCGCAGCAGATAGAAAGCACCTGCACCACAGACTTCAGGACTTTGGACACAGCCACATGGGCTCAGTCCTTGTCTTCTACTTCTGGTCGATATCGGTCTCAGTCAGCTGTCTGCTGCTGTTCCTCACCGAAATTGTGTGGGTAGTACTTTTTGCAGTTGTTTCCATCTCTGCTTCCCTGACATACACAGCCTGGCCAGCAGTAATCAAGTTACGTAACAGAAAGAGGACAGCTAATGTTTGACAGTTTGAGCACCGTGATGGCTAGAGTCCTAAAACTAGGGTCATTGCTAGTCCTTGCCATAGCTTTGCTGGGCAGTCTCGTTGGGTTCCTGGTTATAGGTATTTCTGGGGTTTATGCCGCTCTCATTGGTTCTGGAGCAGCATTCCTTTTCACAGCTCTAACAGCGCTCAGCGTTCTAATTGGTTCAAAGCTGAACTTGGCTGGATTTCTAGGTGCGGTTTTGGGCGGTTGGCTCGTCAAGATGGTGCTCTTCCTGATCGGTTTTAGCATGTTGAACAAAGCAGAGTGGTTGACAAGAGAGTCCAGACCTATCGTGTTTTTCACTGTTGTGGCAGCAGTAATCGGTGGACTGGTTATCGACACCATGATTGTCTCCAAGGCAAGACTTACCGCAACCGAAGAAAAGCCTTAACTTTCCAAGAAATATCGCTCTGGTTGGCGTTTAAGCCCAGCAATTCCTGATAACATTTAGACATCGCTCGCACTTATGTCGCAGTGAT
>RFNI01000006.1 GCA_009927245.1 Actinomycetota bacterium
TACCTGGTCAATCTCAGTCTTTATCTGGAGCATGGCATCGATGAAGCGGTCTATTTCTTCTTTAGGTTCAGACTCGGTTGGCTCGATCATTAGAGTTCCAGCAACTGGAAATGACATGGTTGGAGCGTGGAAACCGTAGTCAATCAACCGCTTGGCAATGTCTTCACCGGTCACACCAGTGTCCTTGGTGATACCTCTGATGTCGATGATGCACTCGTGAGCAATCAGGCTGTTTTTACCGGTGTATAGGAGAGGGTAGGCGTGACCTAGCTTCTTAGCGATGTAGTTAGCTGAAAGTACTGCAACTGCAGTTGCATCTTTTAGTCCGGCAGTTCCCATCATTCGGATATAGCCCCAAGAGATAGGAAGAATGCTTGCAGAACCGTAAGGAGCAGCTGAGACTGGCCCATAGCTAGGTAATTCTGACTGAGCGTTTGCGTGTCCCGGTAGGAAGGCTGCAAGGTGTGATCTAGCAGCAACAGGGCCAACACCAGGCCCGCCACCACCGTGAGGAATACAGAAGGTCTTGTGCAGGTTCAAGTGGCTAACATCTCCACCGAACTCACCAAACTTGGCATAACCAACAACAGCGTTGGTGTTAGCACCATCGATGTATACCTGACCACCAGCAGCATGTACCTGGTCACAGATATCAACAATCGCTTCTTCATAAACACCGTGGGTTGACGGGTAGGTAACCATCAAGGCTGAGAGCTGATTACCGGCCTCAGCAATCTTTGACTTTAGATCTGCAACATCTACGTTTCCGTTTTCATCACAAGCAACCACAACAACTTGCATTCCTGCAAGAACTGCAGATGCTGCGTTAGTACCGTGAGCGCTTGAAGGAATCAAACAGATGGTTCTCTGGTTATCGCCACGATATAGGTGGTAACCACGGATCGCCAATAGGCCAGCAAGTTCTCCCTGGCTTCCAGCATTTGGCTGAAGTGAAATATCTGAGTATCCAGTGACATCAGATAGCCAAGAAGTCAGTTGACCAATCAGCTCTAGATAACCTTGAACATCTTCCTTCGGAGCGAATGGGTGAAGGCCAGCAAACTCTGGCCAGGTCACAGCTTCCATCTCCGTTGTTGAATTCAGCTTCATGGTGCAAGAACCTAGCGGAATCATTCCTCGATCTAGAGCGAAGTCATAGTCAGCTAAGCGCTTTAGGTAACGTAGCATTGCAGTCTCTGAGTGATAAGAGTTGAAGACCTCGTGAGTTAGGTAACTAGAAGTTCTGGTAAGCGAGATTTCAGCGACAGCGTCGGTTAGCGGATGTGAAACTCCAAAAGCTTCAAGAACTTCGTTCAGGGTAGTTCTCGAGGTTGTCTCATCAACAGAGATTCCAATTGTCTTTGAGTCAATGACTAGGAGTGTGATGTTCTTGGTTCTTGCCTTAGTAAAGACCTCTTGAGCATTTACGTTTGAGATCGTGAAGGTGTCAAAGAAGTTTCCCTCTGAAACATCTAGACCAGCAGAACGAAGAGTGTTAGCCAGCGAGTGTGCTTTGTTTAGAACATCGTTAGCAATTGCCTTTAGTCTTGCTGGTCCATGGTAGACCGCATACATTCCAGCCATTAC
>RFNI01000251.1 GCA_009927245.1 Actinomycetota bacterium
AGCCAAGGGCTTCATGGACCGCGGTGAATATGTTCCAGATTCGCTAACCAATGACCTAGTTCGTGATCGCCTATCTCATGAAGATGCTCAACCAGGTTTCTTACTCGATGGATATCCAAGAACAAGAGACCAGGTTCTAGAACTTGATGACATTCTTGGTTCAGATGGTAAATCGCTAGATGCAGTAATTCTTCTAAAAGCAGATCCAGATGAATTGGTTCGCAGATTACTAAACCGTGCTCAAGAGCAGGGTAGAGCTGATGACACTGAAGATGTTATTCGTCACAGACAGAGTGTTTACCTAGAGCAAACTGCCCCACTCATTGAGATCTACAGTGCTCGTGGAATTGTTCTTGAAATTGATGGTCTTGGCCAGGTTGGTGAAGTTACCGATCGTATTCTCAACTCACTCACTTCTCTGGGCCTTAGCCCAGCTAACTAGGTTTACCTTGGGTCGCGAGAAGATCACCCTAAAAACTAACGCTGAGATTCTACTCATGCGTGAAGCAGGACTTATCACCGGGAGAGCTCTCGAGGCTGTCAAGAACGTAATCGTTCCGGGTATTTCCACTCTCGAGCTCGATGCTATTGCCGAAGCAACAATTGAATCTTTTGGGGCCAAGAGCAACTTCAAGTTAGTTGCTGGCTACCACCACACAATATGTGCAAGTATCAACGACGAGGTAGTTCACGGAATCCCTAGCAAAGACAGAATTCTTGCTGCTGGCGACATCATTTCTATTGACTGTGGTGCAATAACTCCTGCTGGCTGGAATGGCGATGCCGCCTTCAGTTTTGTTGTTCCTGGGGGAGATGAGGCTGTTTCAGCTAAGCGTCAAGCGCTAAGTGATGCCTGTGAAGCCTCACTCTGGGCTGGCATTGCAGCTCTTGCAACAGCCACGAGACTCAATGAGGTCGGTCGAGCGGTTGAGAAGAGCATTAGAAACTCAGGTAGATATGGGATTCTGCAGGATTACATAGGCCACGGGGTTGGTAGGTCGATGCATGAAGATCCAGCTGTTTTCAACTACCAAACCAGAGATTTAGGGCCAGTTGTTGAGCCTGGACTGGTTATCGCTATTGAGCCGATGATTACGGTTGGTAGCGAAAAAGTCCGTGTTTTGGCGGATGAATGGACTATTTCGACCAAAGATGGCTCAGATGGATCGCATTGGGAGCACACCGTAGCCCTCCATGCAGGTGGAATATGGGTCTTAACTGCTGAAGATGGCGGGGAAGCCTGTTTGTCAGTGTATGGGGTAAAGCCCGTTCCGGTAAATCTTTAACTACCATTTCTTGGAGTTTTGTTCTAGTATTGAGTCTTGGTGTTTCGGCACGTAAAATCCCAAATTTTTACTTGGTATTTTCGCGTGCGTGTGGGACAACAATTAGCAAAAGATAAGTGAGTTTATGGCCAGCAAAGACGGCGTCATCGAGATCGAGGGCACAGTTGTTGAAGCTCTTCCGAACGCGATGTTCAGAGTTGAGTTGACCAACGGGCACAAGGTCTTAGCGCACATCTCTGGAAAGATGCGACAGAACTACATTCGTATTCTTCCTGAGGATCGCGTAATTGTTGAGCTCAGCACCTACGACCTAAATCGTGGGCGCATCACTTACAGATATAAGTAAATCGGTTTCTAAAACCACGAACAGAAAAAAGAGACATGAAGGTTAATCCAAGCGTCAAGAAGATTTGTGACAAGTGCAAGGTCATTCGTCGCCACGGTCGCGTCATGGTCATCTGCGAGAACCCTCGCCACAAGCAGCGCCAGGGCTAAGCACACAGATTTGCATCACCTCACTTCGGTGAGTAATAACTAAATAAAACAAGGCAGTGTTCAGGATTTTTTATCTGGCACCTCTCGAGAAGGCGAGAGCTTGAATTCGTTCAAGACAACACTGCTGCAGACCTTCTAAACAACAGGAGAAATCCAATGGCACGTATTGCCGGAGTCGATATTCCACGCGACAAGCGCGTTGAAATCGCCCTAACCTACATCTATGGAATCGGCCGCACACGCAGTGTGAAAGTTCTAGCCGACACCAACATCGATAAGAACACCCGTGTAAAGGATCTAACTGACGACCAGTTGGTTGCTATTCGTGATTACCTCGAAGGCAACTACAAAGTCGAAGGTGATCTTCGTCGCGATGTTGCAGCTGATATCCGCCGCAAGGTTGAGATTGGTTCATACCAGGGTATTCGTCACCGTAAGGGACTACCTGTTCATGGTCAGCGCACCAAAACTAACGCACGTACTCGTAAGGGTCCAAAGCGTACTGTGGCCGGTAAGAAGAAGGCGGCACGCAAGTAGCCCCCGGCTCTTCGCGTCGTATTAAGGATTTAGGAGAAAACTCATGGCAGCACCGAAGACTAAGGCAGCGGGTTCAGTTCGCAAGCCACGTCGTAAAGAAAAGAAGAACGTTACTCACGGACAGGCTCACATCAAGAGCACATTCAACAACACCATCGTGTCAATCACTGACGCAACCGGTGCTGTTATTTCTTGGTCATCATCAGGCGATGTTGGCTTCAAGGGTTCACGTAAGTCAACACCTTTCGCCGCGCAGATGGCAGCAGAAGCTGCAGCTCGTAAGGCTCAGGAACACGGTTTGAAGAAGGTAGATGTTTTCGTAAAGGGTCCAGGCTCTGGTCGCGAAACAGCTATTCGTTCACTACAAGCAGCAGGTCTAGAAGTTGGTTCAATTTCTGATGTGACCCCACAGGCTCACAACGGATGTCGTCCACCAAAGATCCGTCGTATCTAAGTTTTCAAAAACCTATAACTGAATAACGCTGTTTAGTGGCCACTAAATAGCAAACCCCAACAAACGGGACATCAAATAGTGGATGCCCCCATGAAAGGAACCACAGTGCTAATTGCACAGCTACCAGTTCTGCACGAAGAAATCGACAGCAATTTCCCTAACCGCGCACGCTTCACTCTAGATCCACTAGAGCCAGGCTTCGGTTACACACTAGGAAATTCAATCCGTCGCACATTGCTTTCATCTATCCCAGGTGCTGCTGTTACCAGCATCAAGATCGAAGGTATCAGTCACGAATTCGGACCGATCAACGGTGTGAAGGAAGACGTTACCGAAGTTATCTTGAACGTCAAGGATCTAGTTGTTTCATCACACGCTGATGAGCCAGTTATCGTTCGCCTAAAGGCTGGCGTTGGCGAAGCTAAGGCTTCAGACATTGTTGCTGACGAGCGCGTAACCATCCACAACCCAGAGCTAGTTATCGCAACTGTAAACAAGGGAACCCTTGACATGCAGTTGACCATCGAAGCTGGTCGTGGATATGTTCAGGCATCCCAGAACCGTCAGCCAGACATGGCTAACAACGGCATCATCCCAGTTGACTCAATTTACTCTCCAGTATTGAAGGTCTCATACCGTGTTGAGGCAACTCGTGCGGGTGAGTTCACCAACTTTGACAAGCTAATTGTTGACATTGAGACCAAGCCTTCAATCACTCCTCGCGAAGCTGTTGCTTCTGCAGGAAAGACTTTGGTTAACCTATTCGGTCTAGCTGCAGCTCTTGACGAGAACGCAGAAGGTATCGACCTTCCTGCATCAGCTATTCCAGTTGACCTACCACCAGCACTTGCTAAGCCAATTGAAGAACTAGACCTAACTGTCCGTTCATACAACTGCCTAAAGCGCGAAGGTATCAACACTGTTAGCGAACTAATCAACCTAACCGAAGACCAGCTGATGAACATCCGCAACTTTGGTTCCAAGTCAGTTGATGAAGTACGCGACAAGCTAACTTCAATGGGACTTCGTTTCCGTGATTCAGTTCCAGGTTTTGAAGCAGCATACTTCTCAGCCAACACCAGCTTTGACGAGGACGACCAGGACTAGTCCTGAGTCAAGAAACTAATAGGAGAAATAAATGCCACGCCCAACTAAGGGTCCACGCCTAGGTGGAGGTCCAGCACACGAGAGACTACTTCTCAACAACCTGGCCGCATCACTATTCACTCACAAGGCAGTGACCACCACTGAGACCAAGGCTAAGCGCGTTCAGCCAGTTGCCGAGAAGCTAGTTTCACTTGCTAAGCGCGGTGACCTACACGCTCGTCGTCAGGTTATGGCCGCAATCACCGACAAGAACGTAGTGCACGAGCTGTTCACAACTGTTGCACCACTAGTTCAGGACCGTCCAGGTGGATACACCAGGATCACCAAGCTAGGTTTCCGTAAGGGCGACAACGCTCCTATGGCACTTATCGAACTAGTTCTTGAGCCAGTGAGCGCAAAGCCAGCTAGAACCAAGGCCAAGCTAACCAACGCTGTCAAGGCAACCGCAGCAGCAGTTGTTGCTGAAGAAGTTGTTGAGCACACCGAGCCAGAGACTGTTATTGACGAGAACATCGTTGAAGAAGCAGTTGTTGAAGCTCCGGTAGAAGCGACAGCAGAAGTTGTTGAAGCACCTGTTGCTGAGGAAGTACCTGTTGCTGAGGAAGCTCCGGCAGAAGAAGTAGCTGTTGCTGAAGCAGAAGCTGAAGCAGGCGACGCTCCTAAGGCTGACGAAGCTTAAGGTTTAGAGAATCTCATGAGACAAGCCGTTGACCAACTGGTCGACGGCTTGACTCGTTTAAGGATCGATCTTGCTTACGACGGGACTGATTTCAACGGTTGGGCAAAGCAGCCAAAACTCAGAACAGTTCACGGCGAAGTAGTTAAGGTTCTTACTAAAATCTTTGGACCCTCAGAGACTGACTTTGATCTGAGAGTCGCTGGTAGGACAGATGCTGGAGTTCACGCTGAGCATCAGGTAATGCATATCGATGTGAATCAAGCTCAACTAAAACGTCTTGGTAGGAGCATGGATCTTCGTATGAAGATGAACTCCCTTCTGGATCCAGATATTCGAGTAATTAAGGTTGAAACTGCTTCGGCTGATTTTCACGCCAGATACGCAGCAACTCATCGCCGCTACCGATACACCATCGCTGATGCGACCAGTGGCTGGAATCCGCTTAGAGCCAGATTCAACCTTTGGCTTAAATACCCGCTTGATTTAGAGGCAATGCAGGAAGCCAGCAAAGAATTCATCGGATTACACGATTTTGCTGCTTTTAGTAAGCCGAAGCCTAAAGCCACCACAATTAGGGAGCTTCGCTCTATCAAGGTCTCCAGAAACAAGGCTTTGGGGAATGTTATTGAGATTGAGCTTATGGCTGATGCTTTTGCCCACAATATGGTCAGATCCATCGTTGGAGCTCTAATTAAGGTGGGGGCAGGCCGAGCCACTGCTAAGGACCTCGAAAAAGCCCTGAAATCCAAGTCCAGAGCCCATCCATACAAGGTTGTCACCCCAGAGGGTCTAAGCCTGATTGAGGTTGGCTACCCGCCCAAGAGCGAGTATGCCAAGCAGGTTGCTACCACTCAGCACACCAGGTCTTTGGATGACAATTAGCCAATATCTGCGGGTTGCATATGTGGCAATGTTCGGGCTAAACTTGACCCTTGGTGCCGTAAGCCATTTGGCTTAGCCCCTGTTGATGACTCTTAGATTCATCGCCAATCCGATATAAGAAATAGAAGGCAATCTAGCGTGCGTACTTATTCACCGAAGGCTCATGAGCTTCAGAACGACTGGCTCGTAATCGACGCC
>RFNI01000112.1 GCA_009927245.1 Actinomycetota bacterium
GGTCTTGAACTGCTTACCACCAACGAAAGTGATATCTCCCGGTGCTTCATCAGTACCTGCAAGTAATGAACCAATCATTACTGCGTTAGCACCAGCAACTAGAGCCTTAGGAATATCTCCTGAGAACTGCAAGCCACCATCAGCGATTACTGGAACACCTGCTGGCTTACAAGCCAAGCTTGCTTCATAGACTGCAGTGATCTGTGGAACACCGACACCTGCGATAACACGAGTAGTACAGATTGATCCTGGACCAACACCAACCTTGACACCGTCAGCGCCTGCTGCAACTAGAGCAGCAGCACCATCACGGGTAGCTACGTTTCCACCAATAACATCAACGTGCTTAACAACTGGTTCTGCCTTTAGTTTGGCAACCATATCCAAAACAGCTGAGTTGTGTCCGTGAGCTGTATCAACAATCAGAATGTCAACACCAGCATCAACAAGAGCCATTGCTCTTTCCCAACCCTGGTCTCCGACACCAACAGCTGCAGCAACCATTAGTCGTCCTGCAGAGTCCTTGCTAGCTAATGGATACTTCTCACTCTTATCAAAGTCCTTGATGGTGATAAGTCCACGAAGCTTGTTAGCGCTATCAACGATTGGAAGTTTTTCAATTCTGTGCTGAGCAAAGATTGCAATTGCACTCTCTGGAGAAACACCAACCTGTGCTGTTACCAAAGGCATCGGAGTCATTACATCCTTCACCAAGGTGATTGACTTCTGTACTTCATTTACAAATCTCATGTCACGGTTAGTGACGATACCCAGAAGAGTTCCATCTTCATCAATTACAGGAAGACCAGAAACTCGGTAAGTTCCACAAATGTGGTCAACTTCTTGAAGTGTTGCCAGAGGGTGAGTGGTAACCGGGTGAGTGATCATTCCAGCTTCTGAACGCTTTACTAGGTCTACCTGGGTAGCCTGCTGCTCAATAGACAGGTTGCGGTGCAGAACACCTAAACCACCCTGGCGGGCTATGGCGATTGCCAGTCTTGCCTCGGTAACAGTGTCCATGGCTGAGGAAAGCAGCGGGATGTTGATTGATAGGCGCTTGGTGATCTGAGTCCTAGTGCTCACCTGGCTTGGGACGATATCTGACTGCCCCGGTAGGAGCAAGACGTCGTCATAGGTCAGTCCAGTAAAACCAAATGGGTCGTTTTGAGTCATTTTTACCCTGTCAAAAGTGGCGATAGGCCAATTCTACCCTGACCTAAGCCCTATTGTTTAGGCTCATATTCCCCGATCACCGAATAACTGCCCTTAGCCGAATACTGATAGACCGAATACTTATCTCGGTAAGCAATCCCCTGACCAGTAAAGTTCCGAACCCCGTTACTCTCACTTTCCAAGAGAGCTGTCCTCAGCCTTGGCGTAAAGTTACCGCCAGCCTTCAGAAATGATTCCCCCGAAATCATCACTGCCCGATAGGTCAGATAAGAAAGAGTGACTATCGGGTTAGTCGTTGTCTTGACCGCTGGCCTCTTCATGTAAGCAGCTAACCGGTTTCTAAAGCTATCTGGAACATCAGTTTGAGAGAACAAGCCCAATGCTCCTTTTACTTGGTTAGCCCAAGGGTAATTAGAATAGCTAGCCAGATTACCTGGCACTAAATACAACTGCTTTGGCTTGTTTGGGAACTTGGCATACTCAGCAAAGAAACCTAGTGACTGCTCCATGGTTGCAAGCACCAAGGCATCAAGCTTAGTTTTGATCACTCGGGAGTATTCACTCAACGGGACAACCTGCACCTTGCCTATCCCCCTAAGCGCAAAAGCCATGGCTAGTGAACGCAGGGTGGATTTCCCATACTCGTCATCACTAAAGACAATGGCAACGGATTGAGCATTCGAGTCAACAATGTATTGGGCCAGTGCAATGACCTCTTGAGACTGTGTTGGCGCTAACCGATACACCGGTGACTGGTTCTCGATCTTCTCAGCTATCGCTGCTGTTGCGATTACAGGCTGATTACCAGTTGTCTTTAGTAGACGAACTGCAGAACTTGATTCAATTGGCGCGAGAAGCACATCAGCCCTAAAGTCATCAAGTTTCTCTCTAGCATTCTCGAACTCATATGTTGAGTCGCCTAGGTCCAGAAAAGTCACATTGACCTTGAGTGGTTCAGATGCCTTAGCTAGATCTGCTATCGCTAACTTTGTTGCCGCTCGCTGATACTCACCGGCAAAATAAAGTGGCCCTGAATCAGAGACCAGAACTCCGAGTCTCAATGCAGGGGCTATCGGTTGAGCTGCACCAGTTGAGAAAAGGTATGCCCCAACAGAAACTAAAGCAATTGAGCCAAGAACAATATGTAATTTCTTCACACCCAGAGACTAGATAGTTTCTGGAAACCCTGCTGATCTTCTCCACAACAAAAAGACGGGCCGAGGAAATCCTCGACCCGTCTTTAGTTAGAACTAATTACTCTTTAGTTCCGTTAATGCTTGCCTCGGTAACTGCACTTGAAGACATGTCCCACTTCTCCAGAAGCGCTGCATACTGTCCGTCATCAATCAGTGACTGTAGAGCTGCCTGGATTGCATCGCGAAGACCAGTGTCTTTCTTCAAGATTGCAATACCAACCAAACCTGCATCGTAAACAGGGTTCTCAGGGTCAGTAACAACTTCGAAATACTCTCCGTTGCCGGACTTAGCTGCTGCATCTCTAGCAACTAGAGAGTCAAGCATTACAGCCTCGCCTTGCTTTGCGCGAAGTGCGTTATACATGCTTGGAGCATCTGGAAGCTGGGTGATTGAGATAGCTTCGTTACCTGCTGCAACACAGTCATCTGACATGCCTGCAACTAGATCGATCTGAATGGTTCCATTCTGAACGATTACAGTCTTGCCACAGAGATCAGCTGCACCAGTGATTCCCTCAGGGTTGCCCTTGTTCACGATCATCTGTGAACCACCGACGTTGTAGTCAACAAAGTCAACTTTTGCCTGACGCTCAACAGTGTCGCTCATTGAGCTCATGATGATGTCGTTGGTGCCTGCTTCAAGAGAAGCAATGATGGTGTCGAAAACTGCGTCGTTGAATCTAAGTTCAGTACCTAGCTTCTGACCAATTAGAGCACCTAGCTCCACGTCAATACCGGTTAGGTTTCCGTTCTCGTCTTCGAACTCGAATGGCTCGTAAGGGATGTCGCTAGCAACATCGATGCCATTCTCTAGGTACTCAGCAGGAAGAAGAGCCTGAGCTGCCTTGTCTACCTTTGACTGGTCAACACCGTTTTCAACACTGTTGGTAGCAGCACAGCCTGCAATTAGTAATAGTCCAGCTGACATTGCTGCCACTAGACCTAGTTTCTTTATAGCCATTTGAATCTCACTCTCTGGTTTGGTTAACTAAAGGACCTTATTGAGGAATGCCTTGGTTCTAGACTCTTGTGGATTGTCCAAGACTTGTTTCGGAGTTCCTTGCTCCACTATGAGCCCTTTGTCGATGAATACTACTTTATCGGCAACTTCACGGGCAAAGCCCATCTCATGGGTGACCACAATCATGGTCATTCCAGCTTTGGCAAGGTTCTTCATAACATCTAAGACATCACCGACTAGCTCTGGATCCAGAGCTGAGGTCGGCTCATCAAAGAGCATCAGTTTAGGTTTCATTGCCAAAGCTCTTGCAATAGCAACACGTTGCTGTTGCCCACCGGATAACTGAGCCGGGTAGTGATCTGCCTTATCAGCAAGATCTACCTGAGCTAGCAGTTCAAGTCCTAGAGTCTTTGCATCCTCTGCGCTTACCCCAGCAACACCAATCGGTGCTTCAATAACGTTCTGTAATGCAGTCATGTGTGGGAAGAGATTGAATCTCTGGAACACCATTCCAATTGACTGACGCTGTCTAGCAATATCCTTTGGCTTTAGTTCATGCAGAACTTTACCCACCTGACGGTAACCCATGAGCTCATCATTTACGTAGATGCGTCCACCATTGATTGACTCAAGGTGATTTAGACATCTCAAGAATGTTGATTTACCTGAACCGGAAGGACCGATGATGCAAAGAACTTCTCCCTGCTCAACAGTCAAACTAATTCCATTTAGAACCTGGTTTGCACCATACGACTTACGAACGCTACGAGCATCCACCATTAACTCAGCCATTAGCGTCTACCCACCTTGAATGCTCTAGGAGCAGCACGCCCACCAACACTTTCAAAACCACGACCGTATCTCTTCTCAAGTGCACGCTGTGGGAAGCCAAGAACTGTTGTCATTACCAAGTACCAGAAACCGCTAACGATTAGAAGTTCGATCTGAGCCAAGTTCGCAGATGAGATAGTGCTAGCTGCTGTGTATAGCTCAGCAACTGCAATTAGCTGAAGCAGTGAGGTGTTCTTCAACATACCGATGAACTCGTTACCCATTGGCGGAATAATCACTCGCATCGCCTGAGGTAAAACAATCTTGCGCATTGTGTAACTAGAGGACATACCTAGGGACTTAGCTGCCTCTACCTGACCACCGTCGACAGCCAAGATTCCAGCTCTAACAATTTCAGCTGAGTATGCAGCTTCGTTTAGCGACAGCGCAATAATTCCAGCAACCAAAGCAGGAATTAGATCGCTGGTGTCACCACTTAGGAAAACGATGTCGGTGTATGGAACACCTAAAACCAGCTGCGGGAAGATGATTCCTAGGTAGCCCCAGAAAACAATTTGAAGCAGTAGTGGTGTACCGCGGAAGAACTCAATGAATCCGGTTGCCAACCAACGCTGAATAGGGTTCTGGCTGAGCTTCATAATTGCCAGAAGCGTAGCAAGGATTGTTCCGAAGCTCATACACACGACGGTCACAAAGAGAGTAACACCCATGCCCTCAATGATTCTGTGGTCAAAGAGGAACTTGCCAACAAGTTCATACTGAATTGATTTAGCGCTAGCCACGGCATAGATGAAGCTCAGAAGAAGTAGAGCTGCCACACCGCCAAAGATCCACCTGGCTGGGTGACGCAAAGGTACTGCAACGACATCGTCGCTGTGATCGGTTGAATCTACCAAATCTCTACCTTTATTCTTTGTTCCTAAAATCCTATGCCTATTTAAATGCAAAAGCCCCGAGTTACCTCGGGGCCATTACTGGAACGCTTTAGCGCTCTACGATTGCAAGTACATCGCGGGCTGAAAGTACTAGGTACTCTTTACCGTTGTACTTAAGCTCAGTGCCACCATACTTCGAGAAGATAACGCGGTCACCAACCTTGATATCTAGTGGGACGCGGTTACCGTTGTCGTCGATGCGACCTGGACCTACGGCAATAACCTCAGCCTCCTGAGGCTTCTCTTTAGCGGTATCTGGGATTACCAGACCTGATGCTGTGACCTGCTCTGCCTCAACTGGCAGAACAACAATGCGATCTTCAAGCGGCTTAATTGAAACCGACACGTTTGACCTCTTCTGTTTATGAAAACGGGGGAAAGCGCTGATTTAGTCTCAAGCGCAGTCTTCAGTTTATCTCCTGATTAGCACTCTTGCAACCAGAGTGCTAATCCTTGGCTGTTAGCGTTGAGCCATGGACCGCAGCAGCTTTCTCCGCCTGATAAGCCCTGAAGGGCAGGCACTATTGGCTGAGGTTGGCGAACTAGATAGCAAAACTGATGTCTTAGCCCTTGTTAGCAAACTTAGAAAACACGGTCACAGTCCAGAACTAGTTGCCGATGTCCTATCCCAAGCCAAACTCAGAAGGAGAGCTCAGGCTAAGTTTGGAGATTTTGCCAGCACCATGTTCTTTACCGAAGCAGGCTTAGAGCAAGCATCTCGCCTAAAAGTTGCCGCTATTCACGCAGGCAGATTTAGAAGTGCTGGGGTAACAGATGTGGCCGATCTTGGTTGCGGTATTGGTGCAGAGTCCTTGGCTATGGCTTCATTAGACATAAACGTCTCTGCCTTTGAACTCGATGAGGTCACTGCAGCGATGGCGACCTATAACCTTGCCAAGTTCAATAACGTCAAAGTTGAACAAGCAGATGTCACCAAACTAGATCTAACTAGGTTTGGTGGTTTCTTTATTGACCCAGCACGAAGAGAACTAGATGGCCCAGCAAGAGAATCAACTAAACGTAAGTTTGACCTGACTGACCTAACACCATCATTCGACTTCGTCCTTAAGATTGCAAAGACCAAACCGACTATCGCAAAACTAGGTCCTGGTATCGACCATAAAGATATCCCCGCAGAAGCTGAAGCTGTCTGGGTTTCCGATAACGGAGATCTAGTTGAAGCCAGTCTCTATTTCAACCAGGTAAGAAGAGCTGAGGTAGCAAGAGCTGCACTACTTATCACTCCCGATGGTACGCATGAAATCACAAGTCCTAACCGAGCAAGAACCGATGCACCAATCGATGATCTTGCTGAATACATATTCGAACCAGATAACTCAGTAATCAGATCTCACCTTGTTGCAGAACTAGCCGAAGCAAATGAGCTCCACCTCTTCGCTCCTGAGATTGCATACCTAACCGGAAGCAAAGAACTAATCTCCCCTTGGCTCAAGTCTTATCGCGTCTTAGATAACCTCAGTTTTGACCGGAAGAAGCTGAAGGCATACCTTCGTGAACGTGGCATTGGAACATTAGAAATCAAAAAGCGTGGAGCGGATATCACTCCTGAACAACTGCGTCGAGAACTAGACCCAAAGGGCCCAAACTCAGCAACACTTATCGTCACCCGTGTTGGCAGCACCCACCGAGTTTTGGTTGTTGAGGGGTTAAAGTAAAACCCCCCACCTGTCAGCTTTGGTGAGGGGCTTAGCTTTAGAACTAGAGAGACTAGTTAGTTCCTGGCATTGGAACGATGGTTGCAGTTGGTTCTGGCATTGGGTCAGTTGGGAATGGAATTGGTCTGAAGTCATCGTTGAAGTCGTGACGACGATCAAACATTTCTCTTTGGAACATGTGGTCATCATCAAAGCCCATGCCGTGTCTAACCTTTAGCACTAGATTCACGATGGTGAAGATCACAGCAAGCGCAATGCCTACGTAACCAAGCACTAGACCAGTGATTGCCATCCAGCGCCCCTTCTCCTTGCTCTCCTTTAGTTGAGCTAGAGAAATGTGACCAGATAGAACCGCAGCCGGTGCCCCGAATAGTGAAATAGCACTAGCTACGGAAACCACAGCTAATGTGTTTAGTTTTGTGTAATCGAACTTGTTTTTGGCATCAGCCATGTCTTGCTCCTTATCATTTCCCGTTTTCCGGGTACTTGATTACTTCAGCAAACAAACCTGAGTGTCCCCTGTATTAGAGGTGAGTGGCACCTAAGAATCTAAGACTGGATTTGAGTTACGAGAAGCGTTGAATCAGCCGAGAAATCCAGCGAACTAGGTGCAAAGCCTGCTTGAACTAATTGAGACCCAAGGGCCGCAATCATTGCTCCGTTGTCGGTGCAAAGTGAAAGCGGTGGAATCCTAAGTTCGATGTTGTTCTCTCGACATGCTTCGATTGCAACTTCACGAAGTCTCGCATTTGCAATAACACCACCGCCAAGAAGTAGTCGTGGAATGTTGTTATCGACACAGGCGGCGATTGCTTTTCTAATCAGAACATCAACAACAGCTTCTCTGAAGCTTGCAGCAACATCTGAGATTACTAATGTCTCGCCCTTTGATTCGGCTAACTCAACATGTCTTGCAACTGCAGTCTTTAGCCCAGAGAAACTAAAGTCATAGCGGTGTTCTGCCATGTCCTTTGGCAGGGTTAGCCCTCTAGGGAATCTAATGGCTGCTGGATTACCACCAAGGGCAGCCTTATCAATCTCAGGCCCACCGGGATATGGAAGCCCTAGAACTCTTGCCACCTTATCGAAAGCCTCCCCAGCAGCATCATCGATGGTCTCTCCTAATAACTGAACATCGTTGATGATGTCTCTAACTAGAAGAAGTGAAGTGTGACCACCACTAACCAATAGGGCAATAGTTGGCACAGCTAACTTCCCCTGATCCAAGATATCTGCTGCAATGTGACCAACTAAGTGATTCACTGCATAGATCGGTTTACCAGTTGAAACTGCTAGTGCTTTAGCAGCACCGACTCCAACCATCAAAGCTCCAGCTAAACCAGGACCATTGGTAACAGCAATAGCATCAATCTCATCCAGTGTTACTTTGGCTTCACTTAGCGCTTGCTCTAAAGCAGGGGTTAACGCTTCTAGGTGAGCTCTAGCAGCAACCTCTGGAACTACTCCACCGAATCTTGCATGCTGATCCATGCTTGATGAAATCACATTCGCCAAAAGAGTGTTACCTCTAACAATTCCAATTCCTGTTTCATCACAGGATGTTTCAATACCAAGAACAAGAGGTTCAGAAACGTCATCTCTAAGAAGTGATGTCTTCATTACAAATGCATCAACACCATCTGGTTGGTAATACTTCTTACGAAGACCAATCTGTTTGAACCCAAACAGTTTGTATAGCTTCTGAGCGATGGTGTTATCTGCTCTAACTTCTAGGAATACTTCCTTAGCTCCGCGTCTTGTTGCTTCCTTGGTTAGCTCCTGCATCAAAGCTCTACCAAGACCTGAACCTCGTTGATTAGGTCTCACCGCAATGGTTTGAATGTCAGCTTGGGTAGCTCCAACTAACTGGCTAAGACCTGCATAACCAACAACTTGGTCCTCTACCTCAGCAACTAGGTAATAGGTATGTGGTGCTTCTAGCTCTGAGAGCATAACTTCCTGAGACCAAGCATCTGTTGCAAAGCACTCGTTCTCAATCGCCATGATGGCATCTAGATCGCTGGCATTAGCTTCTCTAATTAGATATTCCACTAGCCGCTCACCTTCTTAGCCTTACCAGGTGTGGCATCAGGCTCACGAAGGTAGATAGGTGAAGAGTCTTTAGAAGCACCAAGGTCGGTAAGAGATTGGAAGTGTGCGACTTGACCTAGAGAAGAAGCAGTGATTGGCAGATCCGTAACAATGTGCTCTTGCCCCGTCAGAAGCTCTTCTAGGTATGCAGGCTTATTGACGCTTGGTCCTTCAACTCTTATCGGGACACCTCTGTCTAGGCTGTTGTATAGCGCCCAGAAGACTTCCTGTCTTCTAGCATCGGTAGTTACCAAGACAGGCACGTTCTGATTCGGGTTCTGTTGGTAATAGCTATAGGCAATTGCATCCAAGCTGCAGACGCCAACAAGTTCAGCATTAGCTCCAATCGCAAAGAACTTAGCCGCAGCTAAGCCGACTCTAAGTCCGGTGTATGGACCAGGTCCTCTTCCAACAACAACCTGAGAGATGTTGCTAGGAGCAATCTTTGCTTTAGCTAAGACTTCTTCAATCGCACTACCAATACGCTCAGAGTGAGTCATTGGTTCTAGGTAGTTCAGTTCCGCAAGCACTTCACCGAGGCTCAAAACAGCAACAGTAGTTCCAGCTGACGTATCGATTGCTAAAACATACCCTTGCTTGACCGAAACCAAGTGTTCACTCACAGTGTCACCTGCTGCCAACGAGGACCGTAACCAGTTATCTCAACTGTTCTATCTTCAGTTTCGCCGGTGTGATCTCTACCAATTTCAATCTCTAGCCAGTTATCAGCAATACCTTCGGTAAGACCTTTGCCCCACTCAACTAAAACTATTGAACTAGTGAATGGAATATCTAAATCATCTAGTTCACTTGGAGAACCTAGACGGTATGCATCCACATGCACCAAAGGAGGTTGATTCTCTTCACGCTTGTGAGTTCTTGCAATTACAAAGGTTGGGCTTGATACGTTACCTACTACCTCAAGGCCGTGACCCACACCTCTGGTGAAAGTTGTCTTGCCTGCACCAAGTGGACCAATTAGTAAAACTAGATCTCCTGCAGCAAGTACGTTGGATACCCGCTCACCTAGGGCAACCATCTCCTCAGGTGTGTTAATTACAGACTTGAAGAGCAAAGAGCTCTCGGTCAATTCTGACTACCCTCAACAGCACCTAGATAGACCCTGTTCAGCCTCGAACCAATTCGAGTGACAATCTCATAGTTGATGGTGTCAGCTGCATTAGCAAGGTCGTCAGCACTAGGGCCGCAGTCGCCAAAGATGACTACGCGATCGCCTGGGCTAACCGATGCATCACCAACATCAACTACAAACTGATCCATTGCAATACGAGAGAGGATTGGATACCTCTTACCGTTGATGCAAACTTCAGCTTTGCCAGTTGCATTACGAGGCAAACCTTCTGCATAGCCAACCGGCACTAGCGCCAAGGTTGTCTCCCTATCTGTGTGATACAGATACCCGTAAGAGACTCCACTACCTGAAGGCACTCGCTTAGTTTGAACAACCTTAGCTTCAGCACACATCACTGGCTTGAGTCCAAACTCTTTACCCTTGTTATCGCTAAAAGGCGATAGACCATAGAGGGCAATCCCACAGCGCACCATGTCATACCTGGCCTGTGGGTAACTCAAGGTTCCATCGCTGGCAGTTAGGTGTCTAACCTCAAACTCAAATCCATGCTCAGCTGCCAATGCCAGTGCTTCATCGAATCGAGCAATCTGCTCTAGGTCTTCTCTAGGGCCAGTTGAAGAAAGGTGGCTGAAGATACCCGAGGTGATTACTGTTCCTTCACTAACAGCGACCTTGATGTGCTTCAGTAGATCTTCAAGTTCAGATAGTGTGACACCGTTACGTCCAAGACCGGTGTCAACCTTGATGTGAATTCGTGCTGACTTGCCTATTGCCTTGGCGGCTTTCTGAATCCTGAACAATTGATCGTTAGAAGAAACCGCTAAATCAATGTCGTGGTTCACTGAGGCAACGAAGTCATCCTCTGGGTCATGTATCCAAGCCAGGATTCTAGATCTGATTCCAGCAGCACGAAGAGTTAGCGCTTCAGTTAGATCAGCTGTTCCTAGGAAATCTATTCCCTCAGCTTCTAACTTCTTAGCTACCTGAACCATGCCGTGTCCATACGCATCAGCTTTGACAACACCTAGGACCTTTACAGTTGGCCCAACTAAAGTTCTGATGGTGCCAAGGTTAACAGCCACAGCGTTTAGGTCAATGGTTAGTTTTCTCATCAAGCACCCGCCTCTGCAACTACCATCGCACATGCCATGCCGCCATCGTGGCTAATTGAAAGGTGCCATTTACTTATCCCCATTGAATCAGCTCTAACGGCTGTCTCCCCTGAGATGTTTAGATGGGGTTTACCAAGCTCATCTTTTTGAACTGCAACATCGTGCCAACTCAAACCAACTGGATTACCTAGTGCTTTGATGACAGCTTCCTTAGCAGCCCAGTATCCAGCAAGCGATTGGTTGGCTGCACCACGCTCAGCTTCTGTGAAGATACGTTCAACCAGGGCAGGAGTGTTTGTTAGCTTGCTCTCGAATCTCTCAAGATCAACTAGGTCAACTCCGATGCCTACGATCATGGCTATTCGACCGTCACAGACTTAGCAAGGTTACGAGGTTGATCCACATCTAAGCCCTTGGCTGCAGATAGTTCCATTGCAAATACTTGAAGTGGAATAACAGTCAGGATTGGAGCAAGCATCTTGTGAACTGCAGGAACAAAACAAACCTGATCTGTTACTTGGCTAACTGCAGTATCTCCCTCTTCAGCAATAGCAATCACCTTTGCTCCTCGAGCTAAGACTTCCTGAATGTTGCTAACTACCTTGGCATGCAGTGAGTCTGAATCATTGACGCTAGGAACAATAACGATAACCGGCTGTCCCTGCTCAATTAGAGCAATAGGGCCATGCTTTAGTTCACCAGCTGCAAAGCCTTCTGAGTGTATGTATGCAAGTTCTTTTAGCTTTAGTGCACCTTCAAGTGCAATTGGGAAGCCAACATTTCTACCCAAGAACAAAACTGTCTTAGCATCTTTATAGCTTCTAGCTAGTTCTCTGATTGGGTCTAAGCCAGTTAGAACTTCTGCAATCTGCCCTGGCAGCTTTAGTAATTCTCTTCCAATTTCTTGTAATTCACTCTTTGAGTGAGTGGAACGAACGGTTGCTAGGTGAAGGGCTAGTAGGTAGATGCTAGTGATCTGTGCTGTGAAAGCTTTAGTAGATGCAACTGCCACCTCAGGACCTGCGTGAGTGTATAGAACAGCATCGGCTTCACGGGCCAGGGTAGCTCCCTGAGTATTACAAATACTCAAGACCATAGCCCCTGCTTCTTTGGCATAACGGCTTGCCATCAGAGTGTCCATGGTTTCACCAGATTGGCTAACTGCAACGACCAAAGTGTTGCTGGTCAGAATTGGATCACGGTATCTGAATTCATGAGATAGTTCAACGCTCACAGGGATTCGTGACCAAGCTTCAATTGCATACTTACCAACTTCAGAAGCATAGGCAGCAGTGCCGCAGGCAACCATGATGATTCTGTCGATAGAACTAAGTGCATCACCCAGTGGAGCTAGTTCATTCAGGTGAACAGAACCATTTGATGAGACTCTACCCATCAGGGTGTCACCAACAGCCTGAGGCTGATCAGCAATTTCCTTAGCCATGAAAGATGACCAACCACCCTTAGAGGCAGCACTGGCATCCCAGTCAATCTGGAACTCAGGGTGGGTTACAGAGTTCCCTGAAAAGTCTTCTAGTTCAACTCGGTCACTTCTTAGAATGACAATCTCATCCTGTCCAACCGAGATGGCTCTCTTGGTGTGCTCAACAAAAGCAGCAACGTCAGAGCCTAGGAAGTTCTCTCCCTCACCCAAACCAATAACTAGCGGTGAGTTTCTTCTGGCTGCAACAACAATTCCCGGTTGGTCTTCGTGAACAGCAAGAATGGTAAAAGCTCCGTGCAGGCGACGAACTACTTTACGGAAGGCATCGACTAGATCGCCTGATGCATCGTATTCGGCGGCAATCAGGTGAGCGGCAACTTCGGTATCGGTTTCGCTGGAGAAGGTGACACCAGCTTCTAGAAGTTCAGATTTCAACTCAGCAAAGTTTTCAATGATGCCGTTGTGAATCAAGCTCAGTTTCTGACCAGCTCCACCAAGGTGAGGGTGAGCGTTGCCATCTGTTGGTGCTCCGTGGGTAGCCCATCTGGTGTGACCGATGCCGATGTTGGCAGCTCCCAGAGGGTTCTTATCAATGTCTTCAACTAGGACTGAGAGCTTTCCAGAGCGCTTTCTGGTTTCAAGAGCACCAGCTTTAGTAATTACAGAAACGCCAGCGCTGTCGTAGCCACGGTATTCGAGTCTCTTTAGGCCACCGAGTAGAACCTCAACAGTTGATTTTGGCCCAACATAGCCCACGATTCCACACATACCCCTAGTTTAAGGCAGAATGACATTGTGAACGCTGAGCCGACAGGGCTAAACCCTATAGAGAATCAGGCTCTTTCTCCCTTTGTTGAGATATCTAGAAGTGAATGGGCTGAACTAGCCAGAACTAATGACACTCCGCTAACTGAAGCGGAGATTGAGAACATCCGCGGTTTAGGTGACTTCCTTGACTTAGCTGAGGTTGCTGAGATCTATCTACCGCTATCCCAACTGCTAAACCTCTATGTGACCAACACCCAGCAGCTCCATCAGGCATCAGGTGGCTTCCTGCACGGAACGGCCAAGAGAACTCCTTTCATCATCGGAGTAGCGGGCTCTGTTGCTGTTGGTAAATCAACAGTTTCAAGATTGCTCAAAGAATTACTAAGTAGATGGCCAACCACTCCTCGAGTTTCACTTGTAACAACCGATGGCTTTCTCTATCCAAACAGTGTCCTTGAAGAAAAAGGCCTGATGGCCAAAAAGGGTTTCCCGGAATCCTACGATCGACTTGCGCTGCTGAAATTTGTTGCTGATATCAAATCTGGTAAGGAAGAAGTCAAAGCACCTGTTTACTCACACCTGACCTATGACATCGTGCCAGGAGCTGAATTAGTTGTGAACTCTCCTGATGTTGTGATTGTTGAAGGGCTAAATGTTCTTCAGCCACCTGCAATCGGTCAAGAAGTAGCTCTTAGTGATTACTTTGATTTCCAGATTTATGTGGATGCCCCAACAGATGAGATTGAAACCTGGTACCTAGATCGCTTCAAGCAACTTCGTGAATCAGCTTTTAGAAACCCAGAATCCTATTTCCACAAATACGCAGAGATGCCGATGGAAGATGCTCTAGAGAGAGCCAAAGAAATCTGGCGAACAATCAACTTGCCGAACTTGTTGGAAAACATCATCTCAACTAAATCCAGAGCGACATTGGTATTACAAAAAGGTGTGAAGCATCGTGTTGAACGAGTGCTACTCAGAAAGATTTAGAGCCCTAGGTTATTCTCAACTACACGAGCAATACGGTCAGCCCAGGAATGTGCTGTTCCTTCATCTGCAGCCTCAACCATTACTCGAATTAGAGGTTCAGTTCCAGAAGCTCTAAGCAGCACTCTTCCAGTGCTTCCCAGATCTGCCTCTGCTTCTCTAACAACTTCTTGTAATCCGGCATCTGAATCAACTCTGCTTAGGTCAACACCTCTGACGTTGAGAAGTACCTGTGGGTAAATCTTCATCTGAGCTGCAAGTTCTGAGAGCTTCTTGCCTGTTGCCTTTGACTCAGCAGCAATCATGAGTGCAGTGAGGATACCGTCACCTGTTGTGGCATAGCGACTAAAGATAATGTGGCCTGATTGCTCACCACCTAGGGTGTATCCGCCTTCGCGAATCTGTTCAAGGACGTAGCGGTCGCCAACTTTTGTTTCAAGCATTGTGATGCCAGCATCCTTCATAGCGATGCGAAGCCCCAGGTTACTCATCACTGTTGCAACCAGGGTATTTCTAGCTAGTGTGCCATTAGCCTTTGCTGAGAGAGCAAGGATTGCCATCAGCTGATCGCCATCAACAATTGCTCCAGTGTGATCAACTGCTAGACAGCGGTCTGCGTCACCATCGTGTGCAAAGCCCATGTCTGCATCGTTTTCTAAAACAGCTGACTGGAGTGCACTCATGTGAGTTGAACCATACCCGGAGTTGATGTTTAGACCATCAGGGTCATTACCAATAACAATTACTTTTGCACCGGCGTCAGCAAATGCCTGCGGTGAGATAGCTGACGCTGCACCGTGAGCACAGTCGATAACAACCTTTAGGCCTTCAAGTGAATTAGGAATAGCGCCTAGAAGGTGAACCAGATATCTGTCTTCAGCGTCAGCAAATCTTTGCACTCGACCAACTGCACCGCCGATAGGTGCAAGTAGTTCTGATTGCATCGCTGCTTCAATTTGATCTTCAATATCATCAGCAAGTTTGTGACCACCGGCAGCAAAGAACTTGATTCCGTTATCAGGTGCTGGGTTATGTGATGCAGAAATCATCACACCAAAATCTGCAGAGAAATCTGCAGTCAAGAAAGCAATTGCTGGAGTTGGCACAACACCGGCATCAAAGACATCAACACCTGAAGAAGCTAAACCTGCTGCAACAGCTGATGCTAAATACTCACCTGAGATGCGTGGGTCTCTACCGATAATTGCAATCGGTCTGCGACCTTCATTGCGTGCGGTTTCACCTAGAACTTTGGCAGCAGCTTGCGCCAAATTAAGCGTGAGGGAAACAGTGAGATCGCGATTAGCAACACCGCGAACACCATCGGTACCAAATAGGCGGGCCATGGCTTTAGATTAGCCGAGCAGTTGCTCGAAGCGACTTAACGCTTTGAGAACTGAGAAGCCTTACGAGCCTTCTTTAGACCAGCCTTCTTGCGCTCGATGACACGTGCGTCACGAGATAGGAAGCCCGCCTTCTTCAAAGCTGGACGGTTGTTCTCGCGGTCGATCTCGTTTAGAGAACGTGCGATACCTAGACGAAGAGCACC
>RFNI01000077.1 GCA_009927245.1 Actinomycetota bacterium
AGAACACCCAGTTCAGTTTCAGCTTTGACGTTAGCTCTAAAAATATCTCCAGTTGAAATAGCTGGGATACCGTATGCCTGAGCTAGTAGCGTGGCTTGCGTTCCCTTGCCGGCACCCGGAGGGCCGATCAAGAGAAACCGACTCACTTCAGTAGACCTTCGTAGTTACGCTGCTGCATCTGAGCGCTGATCTGCTTCACAGTCTCAAGACCAACACCAACGATAATCAAGATTGAAGTTCCACCGAATGGGAAGTCTGCGTTCGCATTCAACAACGTCAATGCCACCAACGGAATCAGAGCTACCAAACCAAGGTAAAGAGCACCAGGAAGAGTAATTCTTGATAGAACATACTCTAGGTATTCAGTAGTTGGTCTACCTGCACGGATACCAGGGATGAAGCCACCATACTGCTTCATGTTCTCTGAAACCTCTTCAGGGTTGAAGGTGATTGAGACGTAGAAGTATGTAAAGGCAACGATCAAAAGGAAATACATAACCATGTATAGCGGGTGGTCACCTTTAGTCAGGTTGTTGTCAATCCAAATAACCCAAGGGGCAAGCTTGCCATCCGCAGGCTTGTTGAACTGAGCGATTAGACCTGGTAGGTAAAGAAGGCTTGAAGCGAAGATGACTGGAACAACACCGGCCATGTTTACCTTGATTGGAAGGTAGGTTGACTGACCACCGTAGCTTCGCTTACCAACCATACGCTTTGCGTACTGGACTGGGATTCGACGTTGAGACTGTTCAACCAAGATAACCAGCAGAACGATTACAACACCAACCGCGATAACACCGATAAGGGTTTCGACATTCTTAGTTTGTGCAATTGAACCAAGGCTTGCAGGGAAACGAGCTGCGATAGAAGCGAAGATTAACAGTGACATACCATTACCAACACCGCGCTCAGTAACCAACTCAGCTAGCCACATGATTACACCGGTACCGGCAGTCATGGTGATAACCATTAGTGAGATTGCCCACCAAGAGTCTTCGCTGAAGATGCTGCCTGGACAGTTAGAACCGAACAGTGCACCCTGTCTTGCAACTGCAATCAAAGTAGTTGACTGTAGTAGACCTAGAGCGATGGTTAGGTAGCGAGTGTACTGAGTTAGTTTTGCCTGACCTGCCTGACCTTCTTTGTATAGAGTCTCAAAGCGAGGAATTACAACACGCAAAAGCTGAGTGATGATCGAAGCTGTGATGTAAGGCATGATACCCAGAGCAAAGATAGATAGCTGAAGTAACGCTCCACCAGAGAAGAGGTTCACCAGTTCGTAGATGCCGTTGACGCTAGCTCCATCAGCGTTCAAACATTCCTTGACCACGCCGTAGTTGACAAATGGCGCAGGGATGAAAGATCCCAAACGATAGATGGC
>RFNI01000005.1 GCA_009927245.1 Actinomycetota bacterium
ATCAATTGAGGTGTGTGAGAGATAAGAGCAACCGCGTGGTCATGTTCTTGAGCACTCATGCGAATAGGAGTTGAACCTAGATCTAGTGCTAACTGTTCAACTGTTTGTGCCGAATCTGAAACTGTGTCTTCTTCGATAGCGATAACCCAAGGTCTTCCAACAAATAGATCAGCACGTCCGGCTAGAGTTCCACCTTTTTCGCGGCCAGCCATTGGATGAGAGCCAACGTATCTAGTTCTATCTGCATCGCTTGCCTGAAGTTCTGTTAGTACTGTGCTCTTGACGCTGGCAACATCTGTAACAACTGCTGCAGGGAAATCTCTAAGTGCTTGAATAACAGCCTTCGCTGTCACATCGGTGGAACACAGACCACAACTAGAGACACATGATCTTTTGCTTCAAGTTTTCTACCAGCAGCAAAATCGATTGCAAGAGATTCGTTTGCAGGAGATGCGTCAGCGATAGAAACGTCAACATTTTGTTGACGCAGCGCAAGACCAATACTGGTACCTAGTAAGCCGGCACCAATAATGTGAACCTGTCCTGTGGTGCGTGGGCTCATTGAGCAATATCCAATCGAAGTGCTGCAGCACCTCTTAGGTAAACGTGTTGAACTTCTGATCTTGGAACATCAAGTTCTGCATTGATCATCACTCGGATAACGCGAGGCATCGAACCTGCAACGTTCATCTCAACAAAACACATCAGCGGAACATCACCTAAACCGAGCTCTCTGGCAGCAAGAGCTGGGAACTCAGAGGTGATATCAGGTGTTGCTGTGAAGAGGATTGAGATCAGCTGATCGGTGTGCATGTTATTGGCATGCATCATCTTCGCTAAAAGCTCAGCAGTGAGTTTTAGTAGATGTTCGCGATCATCAGTTTCTAGCTGAATAGCTCCACGGATTGCTCTAAGCGCCACTTCTTGTTCCTCTCGGCTTTGGCTTTGCAGCTTGTTTATCTCTAGGTCTGGGGGCTCTAGTGGTTTTACCCTCTGCAGCCTTTAGCAATGCCCCAACTTCAACTTTACTTAGCAGTCTGGTTTGGCCTTGCTTGAGTGGTCCTAGTTGGATAGGGCCGAACTGTCTTCTGACAAGGTCTTTGACCGGATGCCCAATAGCTTCAAACATTCTTCTAACCACTCTGTTCTTACCTGAGTGGATGACAATTTCAACCAGGCTCTCAAATGCATTTGAATCAACTAGGACAGCTTTATCTGCCTTCATTGGTCCATCTTCAAGTTCTAGTCCACTTAGCAGTTTCTGAATCTCTTGAGAAGAAACTTGACCTTCGACCTTGGCAACATAGGTCTTAGTCACACCGAATTTAGGGTGAGCCAACATGTTTGCCAGTTCACCATCGTTGGTAAGAATGAGCAGCCCTGAAGTGTCGGCATCTAGACGACCTACGTTATAGATACGGTCTGAACGAAGTGCATATTGCGAAAGATCAGGTCTGCCGAATTCATCAGCCATTGAGGAGATAACTCCAACTGGCTTATTTAGTGCCATGTATACGCGGCTAGCATCTAGTTGAACTGGAGTTCCTCTTACTGAGACCTTGTCGTTCTCAGGGTCTATTCGAGTGCCAAGTTCTTTGACTACCTTGCCGTTTACTTTCACAGCACCTGAGGTAATCAGATCTTCGCTTGCTCTTCTA
>RFNI01000202.1 GCA_009927245.1 Actinomycetota bacterium
GCTTCTAGAGCATCTACCCAAACAGCGTCAACACGTAGTGGTTCGTATTCGTAGTGCTCGTTCAGGGGTTAGATAGGTCTGCACCTAAGTCAAAGAGTTCATTCTGGATCTGAAGAAGCAGAGCCAGGGTTCCTCATCGAACTCGTTTGAGCTAGGGAAACAGCGACACCGATGGCTGAGTTAGCTTCATCAACATCTGCATATGCTTCGATGCGTGGGTCGGTCTTGCGGACTCTACTGAAGTTAGATAGACCGGTTAGGCCCTCGTCACCAGTTCTTGTGTATATCTTCGTAAGTTTTACCATGGGACAAGTTTAGGCTTATCTGGTGCTCTTATTGTTGCCTCCAAGTGAAACCAAGCGTCAAGGTGGATCAAACTTGACCATTGAACAGGTGCACCTCAGCTATGGGCAACTCAATGAAGCCAGAGACCTGGTCCTTGAGGAGCTTTTGAAGGTCTGTAAGAGTAAGCCAAAGGCGGCCAAGGTGCTGAAACTAAGCCCTAAACAGCTTGGTGAGATAGATCTCAATCTGGCAATCAAGACAGCACCAACCATGCCTGCCTTTGAACGTTACGAAGGCACACTGTACAAAGCCATCGATACAGCAAGCTTTACTTCCCATGAGGTTGAGATGATGCGCTCACATGTTTTGATGCAGAGTGCACTGTTTGGTTTGATCTCTGCAACCGATCGAATTCCTTGGTACCGGCTATCTGCTGGAACAGTATTGCCAAAGGTGAATCTAAAGAAGATTTGGAAAGAGCATCAGCCAGCAGCCTGGGCAAGGCTAGTTGATACACCGATTATTGACTTACGCTCAAAGGCTTATGTTGAGTTAGCTCCAATCCCTGAAGAAATAGATTCTTACTGGGTAGAGGTTGTTGCTGAGGATAGCAAGGGCCAACGTAGAGCGTTGAATCACTTCAACAAGACCGCTAAGGGTGAATTTGTTGGTGCATTCGTTAGAGCAAAGACAGCCCCTACAACACTGACTCAACTAAAGGCAGTAGCTAAGAAGGCTGGTCTTGGTTTTGAAGTTGATAGCAAGACTATTTATCTAATTACTTCAGAGGTAATCAGGAAGAAGTAGCTTTAGCTAAGTTCTTTTCTTCTGAAGCAACCTGGTGCGTGGTCGTTCACAAAACCGGTTGCTTGCATCAACGCATACATAGTTGTTGATCCCACAAATCCAAATCCAAGTCTGCGTAGCTCTTTGCTAAGTGCATCTGATTCAGGGGTTGTTACTCGCCATTCAAAGTTCTTAGTTGATGTTGTCCTCTTGTTTGCTGGGGGAGCAAATGCCCAAACGATGTCGCTGATACTTTCGCCTTGTTTCTGAAGGTTTAGAACTAGGTTGGCGTTTTTGATGGTGCTGACAATCTTGGCTCTGTTTCGAATGATGCCTTCATTGAGCATCAACTTCTCAACATCAACTTCTGTGAGCTTGGCAACTTTCTTCACTTCGAAGTTCTTGAATGCTTTTCTAAAACCTTCACGTCTCTTGAGGATTGTGATCCAAGAAAGTCCTGCCTGAAAACCTTCTAGGCTGATGCGTTCAAACATCTCATCATCACCAAAGCGAGGGACACCCCACTCTTGATCGTGATACTCGATGTATTGGGCATCGTTACCTGGCCATTTACAGCGAGTCACACCATCTTCATACTTCCGAGTGAAATCACTCATTCTTTAGCAGTTAGACCTTCGTGCTGAAGTAGCCAACGCTTAGTTGGTAATCCATCGCCACCTGAGTATCCGGTGATTTTGCCAGAGGCACCTAAACTCTGTGACAACCAACAACCAGAGGAACTGGGTTAGAACCAACAGCTCCACCAACTGCTCTCGCCGCCTTTGGTTTACCGATTGCATCGGCGATGTCTTTGTA
>RFNI01000188.1 GCA_009927245.1 Actinomycetota bacterium
GGCCGAGGCTGCAATGCTTGGCCAGCCTGTCTCAATGCTTATTCCTAAGGTTGTTGGATTCAAGCTAACTGGATCTATTCCAGTAGGTGCAACTGCAACTGACGTGGTTCTAACTATTACTGAGAAGCTACGTAAGCACGGAGTTGTTGGAAAGTTCGTCGAGTTCTATGGAGCTGGAGTTGCATCTGTTCCACTAGCTAACCGTGCAACCATCGGAAACATGAGCCCTGAGTTCGGTTCAACTGTTGCTATCTTCCCAATCGACCAGGTCACAATCGATTACCTTCGTGGCACTGGACGCTCAGAAGAGTCAATCGCTCTCGTTGAAAAGTACAGCAAGCTTCAGGGTCTTTGGCATGACGAAAACAACGAAGCTAAATACAGCGAGTACCTAGAACTAGATCTAGGCACTGTTGTTCCATCAATCGCGGGCCCTAAGCGTCCTCAAGATCGCATTGAATTGCACAAGGCAAAAGAGCACTACAATTCAGACATCGCAACATACAGTTCTGAGAAGTCAAAGCCCGCTGCAGTTGCTGGCGCTGACTATTCAATCGATAACGGTGTTGTCGCTATTGCTTCAATCACTTCTTGCACAAACACTTCAAACCCTTCAGTAATGATGGCTGCAGGTCTGTTGGCTCGTAAGGCTGTTGCTAAGGGTCTAAAGAGCAAGCCTTGGGTCAAGACATCTCTTGCACCTGGTTCAAAGGTTGTCACCGAATACTTCGACAAGGCTGGACTAACTGCAGATCTCAACGGACTTGGTTTCGATCTAGTTGGCTACGGCTGCACAACCTGTATCGGTAACTCAGGTCCCCTGGATCCAGATATCTCAGCTGCCATCAACGAAAACGATTTGGCTGTTACGGCTGTTCTCTCAGGTAACAGAAACTTTGAAGGACGTATCAACCCTGATGTGAAGATGAACTACCTAGCTTCACCACCACTCGTAGTTGCATATGCCCTTGCTGGAACTATGGACTTCGATTTTGAAACTGAAGCTCTA
Source organism: Actinomycetota bacterium (assembly GCA_009927245.1). Lineage (GTDB taxonomy): Bacteria > Actinomycetota > Actinomycetes > Actinomycetales > Microbacteriaceae > Rhodoluna. The sequence goes on from RFNI01000188.1 coordinate 1,010, forward strand.
GGAACTGACTCTTCAGGCAATGAAGTTTTCTTGAGTGACATCTGGCCAACTCCAGAAGAAGTTCAGAAGACTATCGATGAAACTATCCACTCAGATATGTTCACTAGACAGTACGCCGGGGTTTTCGATGGTGACTCTCGTTGGAAGTCACTGCCAACACCAACTGGAGATACTTTCAGCTGGGATCCAAAGAGCACCTATGTCAGAAAGCCGCCATACTTCGATGGCATGACTATGGAGACCAAGCCGGTCGTTGACGTTGCTGGCGCGAGAGTTCTTGCAACACTGGGTGACTCAGTAACAACTGACCACATCTCTCCAGCAGGTTCTATCAAAGCTGATTCACCTGCAGGTAAGTATTTGACCGAACACGGTGTTTCAAGAGTCGACTTCAATTCATACGGTTCTCGTCGTGGAAATCACGAAGTCATGATTCGTGGAACCTTCGCAAACATCAGACTGCGTAACCAACTACTTGAGAACATCGAAGGTGGTTACACCAGAGATTTCACTCAAGAGTCAGGTCCGCAGGCATTCATTTACGATGCTTCAAGTAACTATCAAGAACAGAGTATTCCGCTAGTGATTCTTGCTGGTAAGGAATACGGCTCAGGGTCTTCTCGAGACTGGGCCGCTAAGGGAACAGCACTTCTTGGAGTTAAAGCTGTTATTGCTGAGAGCTTCGAGAGAATTCACCGCAGCAACCTTATTGGAATGGGTGTTTTGCCTCTTCAGTTCCCAGCAGGTGAGACTGCAACTTCTCTTGGTCTAGATGGAACAGAAGAGTTCCACATCGAAGGTGTAACTGAACTAAATAATGGACACACTCCAAAGACATTGAAGGTAACTGCAGTTCCAACAGCACACTCTGCTGCTGGAAAAGCTTCAGTAACGTTCGAAGCTGTCTTGAGAATTGACACACCAGGAGAAGCTGATTACTTCCGCCACGGTGGAATCCTCCAGTATGTTCTAAGAAGTTTGGTTGGCTAACTACTAAATGTCTATCCTCAACGGAATCACCAAACCGAGTGACCTCAAGAACCTAACTGATTCTGAGATGTCTTCACTCGCTCAAGAGATCCGTGAGTATTTAGTAAAGACAATCACGTCAACTGGTGGACACCTTGGTCCTAACCTTGGCGTTGTTGAACTTACCCTTGCAATCCACAGAGTGTTTGATTCACCTAATGACCGAATCATCTTTGACACTGGTCACCAGAGTTATGTACACAAGCTTGTTACAGGTAGAACCGATCTATCAAACATTCGTACAAAAGGTGGCATAGCTGGTTACCCACAGCGTTCTGAATCAGAGCATGACGTGGTCGAGTCCTCTCACGCCTCGTCTTCACTTTCTTGGGCTGATGGAATCTCTCGCGCATACAAGCTAACTGGACAAGGTGACCGAGCGGTGGTTGCTGTTATCGGTGACGGAGCGCTAACCGGTGGTATGGCTTGGGAAGCATTGAACAACATCACTGACGATAACGACCGCAAGCTCATCATCGTAGTAAACGACAACGGACGTTCTTATGCACCCACAATCGGTGGTCTTGCTAGATACCTGAATGAAGTTCGAACTGAACCGATGTATCGAAAGATGTATCGAAGCTCAAGGAAGTTCTTCTCAAGATTTGGTGTGCCCGGCAGATTGCTATTTTCAACTGTTCGTGGAGCAGGTAAAGGCCTACTTGGAACATTCGCTCCAAAGAGCATGTTTCCAAACCTAGACATCAAGTACATCGGTCCAATCGACGGCCATGATGTCGAAGCTATGGAACAGGCTCTAAGACAGGCCGAGAAGTTTGGGGCACCTGTGATTGTGCATGCAATCACGCAGAAGGGTAGAGGATTCACCCTTGCTGAGGAAGACACAGAAGATCAGTTCCACGCCGTCGGGCAGATTGACCCACTGACTGGTAAATCTCTTGAAACAAAGAGCGGTCCTTCCTGGACTTCCGTTTTCTCTGACGAGATTGTTTCCCTAGCCGATAAGAACGAAAGTATTGTTGGTATCACTGGTGCAATGTTGATACCAGTGGGCTTGAAGAAGTTTGCAGACAAGTACCCGTCCAGAGTTTTCGATGTTGGAATTGCAGAACAGCACGCTGTGACTTCTTCTGCAGGTCTAGCATTCGGCGGTCTCCACCCAGTTGTTGCTATCTATGCAACTTTCATGAACAGGGCCTTTGACCAAGTGCTAATGGACGTAGCTCTTCACAATGCAGGAGTTACTTTTGTATTGGACCGCGCTGGTGTCACAGGTCCGGATGGAGCTAGCCACCACGGCATGTGGGATCTAGCCCTGCTACAGATTGTGCCTGGTATCGAGATAGCTGCTCCGCGAGATGCAACCACGCTAAGAGAAGAACTTGGGGAAGCGATCGCTATAAATGACCGTCCAACGGTTTTGCGTTTCCCAAAGGGTTCTGCTCCGGACGAGATTTCTTCTCTGCGCAGACTAAAGGATGGAGTCGACGTTCTGTCAGAAGCTCCAAGCAAGGATGTTTTGATAGTTTCTGTTGGAGCGATGGCACCTGTTGCGCTAAGAGTTGCCGAGCTTCTTGCAGCACAGGGTATCGGAGCTACTGTTATTGATCCCCGTTGGGTTGTTCCAGTTCGAGAGAGTGTTTTAGATCTAGCCGCGAAGCACAGACTTGTAGTAACACTTGAAGATGGTGTTCGTGTTGGCGGTATCGGAACTCGCATTAGACAGGACCTACGAGCGGCTCAGATTGATACCGCACTCAACGAACTTGGGCTACCAGATGAGTTCCTTGAGCACGCCTCAAGGGCGGAGATTATGGATCGAGTTGGGCTAACCGCCCAGAGCATTGCTCAAGAGATTGTCGCGCAGGTAGTCGGTGCGAGAGTCCCGCATGCGAAACCAATCGAAGAGATTACTCCGAAGAAGTCTCAGCAACAGTTGTAATAGCCAGAGCTTCAACAAATCGTTTAGCAATTGCTTCAATCTGCCAAGTGCGCGCCTGCTTGGCTCTTAGAAAATCACTTACTGAACTAACGGTTAGTTCTGTTGGTGGTTCAAAGCAAATGGCTCGCATAGTATCCGGGCTGAGAATGTTCTCTGGTGGCATGTTCATGTTGGTGGATAGCTCGGATATCACAGCTTTCGCTGCAACCAATCTTGCGTTTGCCTCTGGAAACTTCTGAGGCCAATTCCTATGGTTAGGAATCCCCGTGGATTTGATTCTTAGTTCAACTAGATCTTTGGTGCTTGTCCCCCTGGTGTATGCATCCCACCAGGTGTCTAGAAAGGTTCTACTGGCTTTTCCGGTGAATGACCTAAGTGAAGATAGTTCTGACTTGCTCTTTGGTAGTGCTTTCACCGCCGCAACAATCGCTGCATCCGGAATAAGTCTTCCAGGTGCGTAATCTCGGTCCATGGCAAGTTGCTCTCGGGCTTCCCACATGTGTTTCGCAATCGTAAGAGAGCGAGCATCCTTAATCTCGTGAAGCCCAGTTATGGATCTCCAACGGTCCAACTTCGGAGCTTTGTTCTGGGGAATGGTTAGAAACTCGAATTCTTCGGTTGCAATGTCGTACTTGTTATTAGACACAAGATCAGCTTCAACATAATTCCAGAGCTCATGTAATACGTCAACATCCAGAGCGGCATATTCCAACCATTCTTTTCTGAGTGGGCGCTCACTCCAATCAACCGCGGAATGCTCTTTGGCTAGCTTCAGTGCAAGGTAGTGTTCGGTGATTGTGCCTAGGGAGACTCTTGGCAGCCCTAGAATTCTTGAACCTAACTCGGTATCCAGAATCTTGGATGGCTTTATACCTAGTTCGGCTAGACATGGAATGTCTTGGCTTGCGGCGTGAATGATCCAAGGTCGAGCCGAAAGTATCTCAATCAATTTAGCCCAAAGTGCGTTTTCGTATTGGGCAACTGGGTCGATTAGATATATTGCTTTTCCAGCTACCCCTACTTGTATTAGGTATGCACGTTGTCCGTACCTAAACCCACTTGCTCTTTCAGCATCCAAAGCCAAGGGTTCTGTTGAACTCTGGATAACCGTCAGGGCTTCGGAAAGACCGTCGTCGTTTTCAACAAGGTGATAGGGGAGACGAGAGGCAGTTAGAGGTGTGACCTGAACTTCTGCAACTACTTCAGTAGTTTCATCTGTCAACTTGCAGTCTCAATCCTGACTACGTCTTGACCACCTACGTGAAAACCTGCCATTTCAGCGATTAAATTCTGCCAAGCCGCAAAGTGTGGAGCTAAATCATCATCGACTGGAGACCACGAAGCTCTTAGCTCAACTTCGCTGTGCACTAGTTCTCCTTCTAGAGAACCAACGCCAGTTGAGATCATCTTGGTGATTGTTCCAGCACCGTTGATGTATCTGGCGCCATGGGTCTTTAGTGCAAGCTCAAGGGTTCCCCACCAGTATTGGGCGTAGTCGCCTTGGTCGGCAACATCTGTTTCAAGAGGTGATTTGCCGTAGGCGATTACTCTCATGTTTGAGCCCCAGGTTTCAAACTCTTCTGGATCATGGAGAAACACAATGCGTCCGGCGGCTCTGTTGTTTGGGGTTTCAGCTGGATTTGGCTTATGAGTTGAAAAGGCTAATGCATTTGGGGCAATCTTCTCCGGTGCGGGTATTTGATGGGTTTCCAATTCAGGTCTCAAAAGGTCAGCGTTGATTCCCATAGTCGCTGCAGCAAACTGTGCTGGGACCTCGGTAGTGAATTCAAATAGAGCCATCTGTTCTAGGCTAAATGCGAAGAGGGTCCAGAGAGCCCTGCCACGCCGCTACAGGAGGCTCAGTGAAACGGTTCATCGCTAGATACATAGCAATGTTTCGCCTGCTGTGGCTCACTCCAAAGGTAAAGGGGAGTTTTCAATCCTCAAATCAGAGCAAAGAGACAACACAACTTTTGTACTCCTACCTGATAACGCTGACACACAGGGTCCAGGGATTCAGTCATTGTTCTGGAACTCTCGTAAGGGTCACTGCGTTGTTGAGTTGTCGGAGGTTAGGCCTGAAGGTCGCTGGTTCAAAGTTCTAAAAACATTCGGCAAGGACCCAATTCCAACAAAAGGGGCTTGGCTATCTGGATGGTTAGGTGAAACTCCAGAGCATTTTGGGATCAATAACTACGACCGAATTCGGATGTTTGATGGAACGAAAGCTCTTTTGACAAAAGGTGATAGCCACAGGTGGGTTATCCACGTACACGGTCGCAAAACGCTTATAGGCGAAACACTGAGAAACTTCCCTCTGTTCGACTCCTTAGGCTTTTCACAAATGGCTATTTCGCACAAGACAGATCCGTTGCCAGCGGGGTTAGGTAAACACAAATCAACTTTAGGTATTACTGAGTGGGAGTTAGTCGACCAGGCTGTTTCCTACGCAAAAGCTAATGGCGCTAGAGAGGTCATATTGTTCGGTTGGTCTCTTGGTGGAATGATTTGCGGCCAGTACTTGAAAAGAGCAAGCGACATTTCAGTAGTCAAAGCAACGATCTTTGATTCTCCAATGTTTGATGTTCGAAATACTTTGAGGCTTCAAGCTGGTTTAGCGGGTTACTCCGATCAGTTCGCCGATGAAGTAATCGAGTTGATTGGCAAATCTTTCTTACTACGGTTGCTGGGTTACCCAGTCATGAAGATTGATTCGTTCAGCCTTGCCAAGAACTCTATAGAGACCGACATTCCTATGCTTGTGTTGTATTCCCTCAACGATGGATACATCCAAATCAAGGACGCATTGAAGTTTGCAGAGATTAACCAAAACGTTATGCTTCAAGAGTTTGAGGGGGCAAGGCACTGCCGGCTGCGAAACTCAAATATAGAACTTTATGAAAGTTCGATTAAGAACTTTGTTGGAATACTCTAAACCTAAAGAGCCATGTGTTGCCAGAATTTAGCAGCTGAAGCTGTTCGGCTACAAGGCCAGCAGATTTTAGAAACCCTTCAGAAGCCTCCACAGCCAATTCTCTAGAATCGGCATTGGTAACCGTTAGACAAAGTTCGTTCACCAGGTTTGGGGACGCTAACTCTCTAAGACTGTCAATGCCGATTTCGAGTAATGGGTTCTTTGAATTCAGTTTTGCCTGGACTTCAAGAACTATTTCAGCTATAGAAGCACTCGATGTCTCCAGCCATTTCGCGTTACTGTTTCGAAAGGGTTGTTTTGGAGCAACTTCCGAACATACGTAAACAGGATGAGAGCTCTGCTCCTCTATCGCGGGAATGTTCAAGCTATCTGGCTGGGAAGTAATGATGGCCATTGGCGCGATCTTGGAAGATCTCAATCGTTCTGCCCGAGCTGTTTTACCTGTTGTGATAATCAGATCGGAGCTTGAGCGGATGACTCTTAGAAAGTAGCGATCTAGCTCATTGGAATCTGCATCGCTGTTTTCTGCTGAAGTGCCTGCTGCGTTTATGACGTAGTTGAACCTGATACCGAGGATTCTTGGATACCAATGACTTGCAACCTGGAGAGAACTGGTTTTCGGGTCTATCTGTACTTCAGCACTACCTGGGAATAGTTCTTTGACGATCAAAGCGACTTCTCTTGAACTTGCGCTTGATGCGAGTCAGCATTCCATGCATTCCGCGAATGCGCAGTGGTGAAACTAGTTCTGAAAGCTTCAAGTCTTGGATGAACTGGTCAGAGAATGAACTTATGGTTTCTAGGTTCTGCCCGTCCAGGGCAATCTGAAGCAGTGAAGCGAAGCCTCTTGTCGTTGGAGCCTCTGCAGGAGCAGTTAGGAAAATGTTTGCCTTGCCATCTTCAACTTCTACGAATAGGTAGACAGGT
>RFNI01000034.1 GCA_009927245.1 Actinomycetota bacterium
TGGCTATTAGGAGGCACTGTTGGCGTAGGAACAGCTTTGTTTGCAGTTGGAATCGGCTATTTACTGCAAATATCTATGAAAATCTTTGGATTTGACCCGAAAAAACCTCAAAAGGCTGGGGAATAAGCGCTAAATGGAGCGAATTCACGTAAAACACCGCCCAACTTCCAGAGTTTTACTGGTAAATCCAGCAAATGAAGTTCTGATGTTCAAAACCCACTTTGATCCTGAGGTTGAGTTGCCACCTAGATGGCTAACCCCTGGTGGCGGCATTGATGAAGGCGAAACTGAGCTTGAGACCGCTGTCAGAGAGCTTTACGAGGAAACCGGAATGGTGATTGATCCTGAGGTTCTAGGAGAACCAATTCTGGTTGCATCTGGGACCTGGCTCTGGGGTGACGGCATTCACAGCCACACATACACAGATACGATTTTCAGACTTCAGATTGAAACTTTCAATCCAGATACTTCAGGATTCACCAAAGATGAACTCAGAGACGTTCTGGAGATTCGCTGGTGGAAGATTGAAGATCTTTTGGCATCCGGAGAACTGATAGCACCACACGAGTTACCTAGCTGGCTTGAGGCTAATCTCCTGGATTAGAATGTGCCGATAATGAACATTATGTCAAGTAATGTTTTATTGGCTCAGAAGACCTATTCCCCAGATTCCTGGCTAACACTCACCCATTGATTCAGTTTCGCTAAAGCATCTCCGTTTGCAATTGCTAATCGAGTTTTAGCAAGAGCTTGAGTTAGCTCAACGTGCAAATCAAAACCAGTTGGGTTCTTGTGAAGTTCATAGGCAGCGATTCCTGCTGCAGCATTCAGAACAACTATGTCCTGAATTGCCTGTTGCTCCCCCGTTAACTTGGTTTCTGGGTCTAAGACTGCCCTGGCAACTTGAGCGTTCTGAGTGGCATCTCCGCCAATCAACTGGGCAACAGTAGCTCTCTGAATGCCCAAATCCCGCGGATCCAGCTCTGTTTCAGTAACTTTAGAGCCTGAAACTACCCATATTTTGCTAGTTCCGGTGGTGGTTAGTTCATCTAATCCGTCGGAACCCCTGAAAACTAGGGCTGTTCGGCCTCTGCTAGCCATTTCAGCCGCTAACAGCGGTGCTACTGAAGAATTTGCGACTCCAAGGGCTGTGGCTACAGGCTGGACTGGGTTGGCTAATGGGCCTAGGTAGTTGAAAGTGGTTGGTATACCCAGTTCCTTGCGAATTGGACCGACATTCTTCAGTGCTGGGTGGAAAAGCGGTGCAAAGAAGAACGAAATGCCTGTCTTCTCGAAGACCTTGCCCAGTTGCTCTGGGGTGAGGTTCAGGTTGATGCCTAGAGCTTCGAGCATCTCTGACGAACCAGTCTTACCTGATGCAGATCTAGAGCCATGCTTGAGAACTGGGTAGCCAGCGGCTGCAACCAGGATCGCAGCCATGCTTGAAATGTTTACTGTTCCAAGTTGATCTCCCCCGGTTCCAACTATGTCAATTGCATCGTTTGGTAGCGGAGGCTTTACTGAATGCTCTAGAAGCACATCTACGAAAGCGCTCAGCTCAGTAACGCTCTCTCCCTTTTCACGAATGGCTAGAAGGAAACCCCCGACCTGTG
>RFNI01000046.1 GCA_009927245.1 Actinomycetota bacterium
AAGCTCACCCATACCCGAGATAACAGTCTGACCAGTTTCCTGGTCCTGCTCAACGCGGAATGTTGGGTCTTCTTCAGCAAGCTTCTGGATAGCTAGACCTAGCTTCTCCTGGTCGCTCTTGGTCTTTGGCTCAATAGCAACAGAGATAACTGGCTTAGGGAAAGTCATTGACTCTAGAACCACTGGGTTGGTGATGTCACAAAGTGTGTCACCGGTTGTGGTGTCCTTTAGACCAATAGCTGCATAGATGTGTCCAGCTGTTACAGACTCAACAGGGTTTTCCTTGTTGGCGTGCATCTGGAACAACTTACCAATGCGCTCTTTCTTGTCCTTGGTTGAGTTCAAGACCTGGTCACCCTGGTTAGCTGCACCTGAGTAAACACGGATGTAGGTTAGACGACCAAAGAATGGGTGCGTCATAACCTTGAAAGCTAGAGCTGCGAAAGGCTCAGAAGACTTAGGCTCGCGCTTTACGATCTTCTCTTCGTCACGAACATCGTGTCCCTCAACAGCAGGAACGTCTAGAGGTGAAGGTAGGTAGTCGATAACAGCGTCAAGCATTGGCTGAACACCCTTGTTCTTGAACGCAGAACCACAAAGGATTGGGTAAAGAGTTGAAGTAACGGTTAGCTTACGGATAGCACCCTTGATCTCAGCAACAGTTAGTTCTTCACCTGCGAAGTACTTCTCCATTAGAGCGTCATCTGCTTCAGCAACTGTTTCTAGAAGCTTGGCACGGTACTCGTCAGCCTTTTCCTTCATCTCAGCTGGGATCTCTTCGATGGTGTACTTAGCACCCATCTCCACATCTCCACGCCAGGTAAGTGCACGCATTTCAACTAGGTCGATAACACCTTCGAAAGTTGACTCAGCACCGATAGGAAGCTGAATAACTAGAGGCTTAGCACCTAGACGCTTGATGATGGTGTCTACGGTGAAGTAGAAATCTGCACCTAGCTTGTCCATCTTGTTTACGAAACAGATACGAGGTACGTCGTACTTGTCAGCCTGACGCCAAACGGTCTCTGACTGAGGCTCAACACCTTCTTTACCATCGAATACAGCAACAGCACCATCTAGAACACGAAGTGAACGCTCAACTTCAACTGTGAAGTCAACGTGTCCAGGGGTGTCAATGATGTTGATCTGGTTCTTGTTCCAGAAACAGGTGGTCGCAGCTGAGGTAATGGTGATACCACGTTCCTGCTCCTGCTCCATCCAGTCCATGGTTGCTGCACCATCGTGCACTTCACCGATCTTGTGAGTGATACCGGTGTAGAACAAGATGCGCTCAGTGGTAGTTGTCTTACCAGCGTCAATGTGCGCCATGATGCCGATGTTACGTACCTTGTTCAGGTCGGTTAGTACTTCTTGGGCCACGATGGTCCTCCGAGTTAGATTTGGGTTTACTTACTTAATGAAACAACCGCTTGCTAAACGAAAGGTTAACAAGCGGATGAGTTTAATTCTTACCAGCGATAGTGAGCGAAAGCCTTGTTTGACTCTGCCATCTTGTGAGTGTCTTCACGACGCTTCACAGCTGCACCTAGACCGTTAGAGGCATCTAGGATCTCATTCATCAAACGCTCGGTCATGGTCTTCTCACGACGAGCCTTTGCGTAACCAACCAACCAGCGAAGAGCTAGTGTGTTGGCTCGGTGAGACTTAACTTCAACTGGCACCTGGTAGGTTGAACCACCAACGCGACGTGAACGAACCTCAACGGTTGGACGAATGTTGTCTAGAGCCTTCTTTAGTAGAACAACAGCATCCTGGCTGCTCTTCTCTGCTGCACCAGAAAGTGCACCATAAACGATTGACTCTGCAACGCTCTTCTTGCCATCAAGAAGAATCTTGTTGACCAAAGTTGTTACAACTTGTGAACCATAAACTGGGTCAGAGACCACAGGCTTCTTGGTTATAGGACCTTTACGAGGCATTACTTACCCTTCTTTGCGCCGTATTGGCTGCGAGCCTGTTTACGGTTCTTAACTGCCTGAGTGTCTAGAGCACCGCGGACGATCTTGTAACGGACACCTGGAAGGTCCTTAACACGACCACCACGAACTAGCACCATTGAGTGCTCCTGGAGGTTGTGACCTTCGCCTGGGATGTACGCGGTAACTTCAATACCGTTTGAAAGCTTGACACGAGCCACCTTACGTAGAGCCGAGTTCGGCTTCTTAGGGGTGGTGGTGTAAACACGGGTGCACACACCGCGGCGCTGTGGGCTGGCCTTAAGAGCTGGCGTCTTCGACTTAGTAGCCTTGGCGCTGCGACCCTTACGGACCAACTGCTGAATTGTTGGCACAACTTCTCCTTGTTAGTTTCGACTGCTTTAGACAGCCGAGTTTTGTATTACTCTTTTGGCTTTAGATACGGCGTTTGCTGTATCAAAATCTGTTCTGGCCCACCGGAGCTAAATCACTCAGAAATCAGGGCTCGGTTTGGGGATAATCACAAACCTTGCCTAGCCTACCTGAAATATCTCCAGTGGGTCAAACAGAATTTTTACTCTTCTTTTTTCTCTGCCCAGTCGTCAAAATTGGCGCTGAATAGGTTAGCTGGGGCGAATTCGTCCTCAACCTCTGCTGTGGCTGCCGGAGCATCCCAGATTCGGTTAGGGTAACGAGCTGCCTTTGCCTCTTCGGTAGCCTGAACATCCACATCGCGATACTGCTTTAGCCCAGTACCGGCTGGGATCAACTTACCGATGATGACGTTCTCCTTTAGACCCTCTAGCTTGTCTTCGCGACGGTCTAGGGCTGCCTGAGTCAAGACTCGGGTAGTTTCCTGGAACGAAGCAGCAGATAGCCATGACTGAGCAGCCAATGAAGCACGGGTCATACCCATAACTTCCTGACGGGCAGAAGCTGGCTTCTGACCTGCCTGCTGAGCCAAACGGTTCTTAGCCTGGAAGCGAGTACGGTCGATAACTTCACCTGGAAGCATGTCGGTCTCACCAGATTCGATAACTGTTACCTTACCTAGCATCTGACGAACGATAACCTCAAGGTGCTTATCGTGTAGCGGAACACCCTGTGAACCATAGATCGCCTGAACACCACGGATGATTTCGAACTGAGCCCACTTAGGACCAAGAACTGAAAGCACTGCGTGTGGGTTAGGAGTTCCATCGATGACGTATTCACCCTGACCTACCCAGTCACCAGGCTGAACCAAAAGTTCTGATTCAATGTCTGCTGCTGAGATGGTAGCGATCTTGTCCTTAGGAGATAGCTTCTGGAAGGTCTTAGAAGTTGAACGGCTGAACGCGTAGTTCTGTGCAATCTTCTCTGCTTCTTCGTAGCCCTCTTCTGAAGGAGTGATGAAGACATCAACTTCCTTCACGATTCCGAACTTAGCGACTAGGTCGTTAGCGTTTAGAACGGTTCCGGCCTCAACCTTTGCCTTCTTTAGCTTCACTAGAGCATCAGCATCTGCAACTGGGTATGAAAGTAGTCCGTCAGCAATAACCTGACCGTTGACAACCACATCGCCTTCCTTAGCAAATACACGCTGCTTAGAGTTGTTTCCACCGAAAGCAGTTAGTTCGTAACGAACCTTAGACATCAGGCTCTTAGCCTTCTTGTTCTCTGCCTGGACTTCCTGCAACTTAGCGTCTGAAAGGTTAATGCCTGGCTCTAGACGAGGGGTAACAGTGCGGTCAACTTCAACCTCAATGTATTCTGCGGTTACCTTGGTGACAGTTCCACCTTCAGCAACAACAACAGCCTTACCCGCCTTAGAAGCGTCAGCTACCTTTGAGCCATCCTTGTCATCGACTGCGAAGACGACGTTTGCAAAGATCTTGTTCTTGGTTGACTTCTCATCCTTAGCTTCAACTTCAGCAATCTCACGGATTGTCACATCTCCACGGAATGAGGTGAACTCACGGCCTGAAGCCTTCAGTTCGATGCGGCCTGGCCAGAAGGCTAGGACACCGACCTTACCCTGACGCCAACCTGGGCGAGCTTCTAGCAAGTCGGTAACACCAGTAAGACCCTGAGTGATGTCATAAGAAATCAGACGCTCAACACGAACCTTCTGACCACCGATTGACTTCAAGATTGTTCTCTTGATAGTTGCAGCAGCTGCACCACCGGTGTGGAAAGTACGCATTGTTAGCTGAGTACCAGGCTCACCAATTGACTGAGCAGCGATGATACCGATAGCTTCACCAAGCTCAACCGGTTGGTTGGTAGCAAGTGAAACACCGTAACAAGCAGCACAAACACCAGTTAGAGCGTCACAGGTAAATACTGAACGAACCTTAACGGTTTCAACATCAGCAGCCTTTAGAGCGTTAACCAACTGGAGGTTGATTGAGTCATTGCGCTTAGCAACGATGGTTGATCCAACCTTCACGTCTTCAGCTAGGTTACGCTGCATAACGCTGAGGTCGATGCTCTGCTCATCCCAGTTACCATCCGCATCCTTTAGAGACTTCTCAAGGAAGCGAGTGGTCTCACAGTCAGCATCGCGAACGATAACATCCTGTGCAACGTCAACTAGACGACGAGTTAGGTAACCTGCAGCAGCAGTCTTCATCGCAGTATCAGCGTTACCCTTACGAGCACCGGTTGCGTTGATGAAGTACTCGTTAGCTGTTAGACCAACAAGGTAGTTACCCTTTACAGGCATCGGAGCAAAGTCACCAGATGATGTCGCAACTGGTCCACGCATACCTAGAACAGAACGAATCTGAATCCAGTTACCACGAGCACCTGATTCAACCATGATGCGGATTGCGTTACCCTGAGGGATTTCAGACTGAAGCAGTTCCTGGATCTCGTTGGTTCTCTTGAACCAAAGAGCACCAAGCTCGTCACGACGCTCTAGGTCAGTGATACCACCTAGGTCGAATGACTCCTGAATCTTGGTGTGTTCCTTTTCACCAGCAAGAATCATCTGCTGACGAGCCTTGTCGAACTTACCTTCTGAGTCGAAGTTTGCATCCGAGATAGCCATTGAAACACCTGAACGTGTAGCCCAGTAGAAACCAGCGTCCTTGATACGGTCAAGAGCCTGAGCAACTTCTACGCGCTCAGTTAGCTCAACCATCTCAGTTAGGATCTGGCTGATCTGCTTCTTACCGACCTTCTCTTCCTTCCAAACAAATCCTTCTGGAAGTGTCTGAGCGAAGAGGGTACGACCAAGAGTTGTCTCCTTGATTTCACCATTTAGACGGATCTTCACAAGTGACTGAACATCTAGAGTGTGAGCATCGTAAGCAAGTTGAGCTTCAGCAAGGGAACCGAATACGCGACCCTCTCCTAGTCCACCTTCCTTGATGGTAGTCATGTAGTAAAGACCAATGATCATATCCTGTGAAGGAGTAGCAACTGGCTTACCATCTGAAGGCTTCAAGATGTTGTTAGATGCAAGCATTAGCAAACGAGCTTCAGCCTGAGCTTCAACAGATAGCGGCAAGTGAACAGCCATCTGGTCACCATCAAAGTCAGCGTTGAAAGCAGCACAAACTAGTGGGTGCAGCTGGATAGCCTTACCTTCAACCAGTAGTGGCTCAAACGCCTGGATACCTAGACGGTGAAGAGTAGGAGCACGGTTTAGTAGTACTGGACGCTCACGAATAACTTCTTCTAGAACATCCCAAACCTGTGAACGGCTGCGCTCAACCATACGCTTAGCGCTCTTGATGTTCTGAGCAATACCCAGATCAACTAGACGCTTCATAACGAAAGGCTTGAACAACTCGAGAGCCATCAACTTAGGAAGACCACACTGGTGCATCTTCAGCTGAGGA
>RFNI01000056.1 GCA_009927245.1 Actinomycetota bacterium
CCAACAACGATTACTGAACGACCTGAGTAGTCAACACGCTTACCCAGAAGGTTCTGACGGAAACGTCCCTGCTTACCCTTTAGTAGGTCAGAAAGTGACTTCAGTGGGCGGTTACCAGTACCGGTAACTGGACGTCCACGACGACCGTTGTCGAATAGTGCGTCAACAGCTTCCTGAAGCATGCGCTTTTCGTTGTTCAAGATGGTCTTAGGAACAGCACCTAGATCAATGAAACGCTTTAGACGGTTGTTACGGTTGATCACACGACGGTAAAGGTCGTTTAGGTCAGAAGTAGCAAAACGTCCACCATCAAGCTGAACCATCGGACGAATCTCAGGTGGAAGAACTGGAAGAACATCAAGAACCATTGAAGTAGTTGGAGTTGATGACTGTAGGAATGATGAAACAACCTTCAGACGCTTAATCGCCTGAGTCTGCTTTGATCCCTTGTTGTCAGCAATTTCCTTCTTCAGTGATTCAGCTGCTTCTGCAAGGTCAAACTTTGCAAGAACCTGCTGAACTGCAAGAGCACCAATTTCAGTGATTACGTAGTCACCGTAGTAGTAGTCGAAGTAATCGAATAGAACGTCGTTCTGGATTAGTTCGCCTTCTTCAGCAACTAGGAACTGACGCCAAGCCAAGTGCTCCTTCTGCAATGAGTTTGGACGCTCTAGACGTGCGTATTCACGAACGATCTTTTCGGTCTTCTTACGGAAGTCGTTGATCTTGGTGTTGACAACCTTCTGTGCAGCTGCTTCACGAGCAACTCCATCCTTACCTTCTCCTGCTTCCAGGGTGAAAGGCTTGTCAAGGTAACCCTTAGGGTCATCAATCTCAAGCTTGATCATCTGCTCGATGCTCTTTACGAACTGAGCGTCAACCCAAACTGGAGCTTCCCAGATCTTCACTGAAGTCTGGAGGGCAAGACCTGCTTCAACTAGGAAGTCATAGTCATCCTTAGCAACATCCATCATCTCTTCGAAACGAGAGTCAAGAGTCTGCTTTACACGCTGGGTGTAGTCATCCTTGATTAGAGCCCAGTCAAGATCCTTAGCTTCCTGGTCAATTTCCATGACGCGGTAGGCAGCAAAGTAAATGATCTTCTCAAGGTCCTTAGGAGCCATGTTTAGTAGGTAACCCAAACGGCTAGGAACACCCTTGAAGTACCAGATGTGGGTAACTGGAGCTGCAAGTTCGATGTGGCCCATGCGCTCACGACGAACTGAAGACTTGGTTACCTGAACACCACAGCGCTCACAAACGATGTCCTTGAAACGAACGCGCTTGTACTTTCCACAAGAACATTCCCAGTCCTTGGTAGGACCGAAGATCTTCTCGCAGAAAAGGCCGTCCTTTTCTGGCTTTAGGGT
>RFNI01000004.1 GCA_009927245.1 Actinomycetota bacterium
GCACACCGATGCCAGTGAAGACGAGAAGCGCAGCAAGGGTCTAATCAACTACCTGATGCGTGACCGTCACGGTTCACCTTTTGAGCACAACTCAATGACTTTCTATGTTCAAGCACCAATCTTCGTATTCCGTGAGTTCATGCGTCACCGCATTGCTTCATACAACGAAGAATCAGGTCGATACAAGGAACTAAACCCAGTGTTCTATGTACCAGGTCCAGATCGTAATTTGGTGCAGGTTGGAAAGACCGGTCACTACGAGTTCCTTCCAGGATCAGCTGAGCAGATTGCTCTAGTTGAGCAGGAGTCTAGAACTACCTCTCAGCAGGCTTATGAGTCATACAAGAGAATGCTTGAAGCAGGTGTCGCTAGAGAAGTTGCACGTATCGTGCTGCCTCTAAATATTTACTCTTCAATGTATGTGACTATGAACTCAAGAGCGTTGATGAACTTCCTAAGCCTTAGAACTAAGCGTGAAGGAACTCACTTCCCATCTTTCCCTCAGCGTGAAATTGAAATGTGTGCTGAGAAGATGGAAGATTTCTGGGCAGAGCTAATGCCATACACCTACAAGGCTTTTAATGAGAATGGTCGAGTAGCGCCTTAGCCCGCTAATCTTTACTCATGTCGCAAAAGCATAAAGATCTCTTTGGCCAGGTACTGGTCGCACTTGTCACACCTATGACCTCTGAAGGTGAAGTGGACTGGGATGCAACCGAGAAGCACCTTGACTATGTCATTTCTAATGGTGCCGATGGTGTTGTTATTACCGGTACTACAGGTGAGACCAGCACGCTAACCGACGCTGAGAAGATTCAGTTGGTTAGAGTCGGAAAGTCAGTTGCTGCTGGGAGAGCCAAGATCATCACCGGTGGTGGTGCAAACGAAACTGCTCATGCTCTTCAGCTATACAAAGCAAGTGAAGAGGCCGGTGCTGACGGTGTGATGATTGTCACTCCTTACTACAACAAGCCAACCCAAGCTGGTGTGCTAACTCACTTCAGATTGATTGCTGATGCAACAGATCTTCCTGTGATTCTTTATGACATTCCAGGTAGAACTGGTATTCCAATTCAATTCGAAACCATTCTTCGTGCCGCTAAGCACCCGAACATCGTTGCAATCAAAGATGCTAAGGGAGACTTTGCGCAGGTTTCAAGAGTTCTTAACGAAACTGATCTCATTTACTTCTCGGGTGATGACAGCAACGTCTTACCTCACCTTTCACTTGGTGCAACTGGTCTAATTGGTGTGACAGCAAACATCGCACCTAAGGCATACCGTGAGCTAGTTGATGCAACCAATGCAAATGACTTCAACGCTGCATTGAATGTCCATAACGCTCTAGAACCGTTAGTGCGAGCAACCATGACACATGTGCCGGGCACTGTGGCAGCGAAATACATCCTCAACGGTTTGGGTCAAATTGCTAGCCCTAGAGTCCGTCTTCCTTTGGTTGGACCTGAAGAGGCGGAAGCTGCTCGCATTGAATCTGACATCGATAAGGTAGGGCCTATTCCTGG
>RFNI01000103.1 GCA_009927245.1 Actinomycetota bacterium
AGAGAACTGCACCAAACTTTAGTTATGACCCAAAGCAATCTACTCACTCAAGAGAGCGCCAGCACCCTGGTGCTAGCTGAACCAAGCAACTTTAAGCCAAAAGGTCTGAAGAGCATCAAGCGTTTGCAATCAAAGCAAGATCTAGTTGAAGCAATTGGTTGGGGCAGCTTGATTTGGGTAACACTAACTTTCCTTCTTGATGGCGGCGCAAACGCAGTCGTTAATCTTTCCAGTGCTTTGAATACGGTTAACCGCTTGTCTGCTCTACTTGCAACCGACCTTCTCCTAATCCAAGTTCTTCTGATTGCCAGAGTTCCTTGGTTAGACAAACTTTATGGTCACGACAGAGCCACTCTTACTCACAAGAAGTTGGGTAAGCCGATTTTGTATTTAGTGATTCTTCACTTTGTGACAGTTATCTGGTCTTACTCAATTTTGGATTCAGGAAACGTAATCGATGAAACGCTTTCTCTAATCAATAGCGTCTCTGATTATCTACTTGCAACCATCTCCTTTGTGTTGATGATTCTTGTAGTTGTAACTTCTCTAAACTTTGCACGCAAGAGACTTCCCTACGAAGCCTGGTATTTGATTCACCTGTTTGCTTACGGTGCAGTAATGCTTGCTATCCCTCACCAGATCAACAGTGGTAGTGACATTGCCGGTAAACCACTTGCTCAAGCTTTCTGGATTGGTGCTTACCTATTCGTTGCACTCAACATTCTTTGGTTCAGATTGTTACAACCAATTGTCTTCTCTGGTTTCTCTGGACTAAAAGTTTCTAAGACTGTCGCAGAAGCTAGTGATGCAACTTCTATTTACGTAACCGGTAGAAAGCTAAGTAAGTTTGATGCTCACGCTGGTCAATTCTTTATTGTGAGAGTTATCACTTGGAAGCAGTGGTGGCGTGCACACCCATTCAGTCTTTCAGCTGCTCCAACAAATGATTCATTACGTTTCACTATTGGTAACCGTGGTGATGACACTGCTCAACTACAAAACATCAAGCCTGGAACACGAGTAATTCTTGAAGGACCTTACGGAGTCTTTACTGAAGAAAGAAGAACGCAGGATCATGTTGTTCTAGTTGCTGCTGGTATTGGTGCTCCACCAATCAGAGCTCTTGCAGAGTCAATCTCAGCAGGACCTACTGAAGCAACAATTATCTACAGAGTTAGAAACAGTAATGACGCAGCTCTTATTGCTGAACTTAAAGAGATTGCGAAACGCAGAGGTTTCTATATTCACATTCTTGAAGGATCTAGAAAGCACCCGCAATCTTGGTTCCCAGCAGGTGTAAATGATCAGTTCCCTGATCACGAGAGACTCCAAGCTCTTGTCCCTAACATTGGTAAGTCAGATGTTTTCATTTGTGGTCCAAGTGCTTTCACAAAAGCCGTTGAAAGATCGCTAACCAAGGTGGGTACTCCACTTAACCAAATACACGCAGAGGAGTTTGCCTGGTGAGAAAATCAACTCAAGCCTTAATGGGAACTGCAAGCCTACTCGCGGTAGTGACAGGCTTTCAGGTCGGCGCGAATGCGACCCCGTCTGCCTCTTTCAGCCCTATCCCAACAACACCAACAACCGACCCAACCCCCACTGTCACACCAACCACGCCTAGTCCTACCGGTACTCCAACCACTGACCCAACGACAACTCCAAAGCCAACAAAGACACCAACTAAAACCCCAACCCCTAAGCCAACCAAGAAGCCAACACCACCTCCTAGTTCGACCGTTAGCCACACCAGTTCCCCGGTCAATTACCGGTACGGAACTGTTCAGCTAACAGTCACTAAGACCGGTTCTTCGATCACGTCCATCAACTTGGATCAAGCAGGAGCAACAAACGGCAGGGCTTCGTCGTTCCCATACCTAGTTCAATTAGCCATCAATGCCCAAAGCGGAAGCTTTGATACTTCGATGCTTTCAGGTGCGACATACTCAGTGAATGCATTTATGAGTGCATTCAATGATGCGCTGGCTCAGTTCTAATGTCTCAGGAGTTCCGTCACACTGAGTTCTGTATGGGAACTGTGTTTAGGTTTGTCGGCAGAACAGAGCTCCCTAAAGACGTTGTTGATGAAGTAATTCGAACTGCAGTTGCTGAATTACATAAGGCTGATGAAATATTTTCACTATACAAACCTGACTCTCCACTAAGCAAACTCTCACGTGGTGAATGTTCAGTTGCGGATTGTCCCGAAGTTGTTTCACAGGTTTGGGATGAATGTGAGAGCTGGTCAGAAGTAACGGATGGTTGGTTTAGTCCCTTCACACCACAAAACACTTTTGATCCATCCGGTCTTGTTAAGACTTGGGCTGCCGATAAGGCAGCTGCTGTTTTAGATAGTGCAGGTGTCACTGACTTTGCAATGAATGCAGGAGGAGATATTCGACTAAGTCGAAACATCACTCCAGGCTTTGCTATGCGAATTGGGATATCAACACCAGTTACGATTGCTAGCCCTGAAGCTGGAGTGCTGACCGTTGTTGATCTAAACAACACAGAGTTCAGAGCAGTTGCAACTTCTGGAACCGCAGAGCGTGGTGAACACATCTGGAACCCAAAACATGGTTCAGCATTTGCAAATCAGGTAAGCCAGGTAACCGTTGTTGCTAAAGATATTGTTACTGCTGATGTTTGGGCAACTGCTCTTTTTGCATCTGGATCTTCTGCACTTGCACTTGCTGATAAATACAACGCGAGTAATAAAGAGAATCAGATTGCAGTTTTCGTTGTTGAACTCGATGGCAAATTAGTTGCGACCG
>RFNI01000003.1 GCA_009927245.1 Actinomycetota bacterium
TTGAATGGTTGCTAGTTGAACCTGAGCTAGAGCAAAAGCAAAGATACCGAAAGTAAAGAGCAACATAATCAATTCGATGTTGCGCTTACTCGGCATCACCCGAACTCTAGCTTTAGCCATTGTCAACACTCGAAGCTATTTGAGCTAACTTCTCTTTAGCATCAGCAAGAGAGTCAGCAGAGACGCTTCTATTTAGAAGATCCTGTTGGAAATCTGGGAGTGAAACCAAATCAAGTTCTGACTTCTCTATTAGATGTGAGAAACCAAAGCCAGCAAAGCTCTCCTTGATGCCCTGGTAGATAGCAACCTTGCCATCTTCAACACCTAGGTAGTAACGGGTCTGGGTGTATGAGTAGATACCCCAGATAGAACCGACTGCAACAGTAGCCAGAATCACAAAAAATAGCAGTCCGCGAAGCTTCCAGTTCCTGACCTTGCCATCAAATTCCTTGACAGCTTGGGCAAAGGCGGGGTCATCAACAGCAATGAACTCCTCTTTACTGGCGGAGTTCCTGAAGGTATCAAACCAAGCTTTAGGGCTAAAGATCTCAAGGATACGGCCAGCACTATTTGGCTTAATTACTACCTCGTTGGCAGCAGAACCAAGCCAAGTAACTCCCTGCATTGGAAGCTCTTCATCTGCTTCACGAAGTTCAACCAGAATCACTGTGACGTTATCTGGAGCACCATACTCTTTAGCTTCTTCGATCAGTAGTTCAACTGCTTCTTCAAGATCAGGAACTTTCATGTTCTCTTCGATTAGTGCAGTTGGAACAAAACCACAGAGACCATCTGAGCAGAGTAAGAATCTATCTCCTGGCTTTACCGCAATCTGTTTTGTGTCGAACTGAGGTTCATCTGATGCATCACCGAGAACACGCATCAACACGTTTCTTCTTGGGTGATACAAAGCTTCTTCTTCAGTAATACGACCAGAGTCAACAAGTGTCTGCACAAAAGTGTGATCTTTTGTAATTTGATCCATGATGCCATCGCGAAGTAAATAAACTCTTGAGTCACCGATGTGAACGATGTTTGCTTGACCTTCGGTGAATAACAAACTGTCCATGGTGGTTCCCATACCTTGCAGATATGAAAACTCTTTAACAGTTGCAGTTAGCTTTTCGTTTGCTCTCTGCATTGCTTCAAGCAATGTTCCAGTTGCAAGTTCTGCATCTTCATAAACATCATCAACTTGAGCAACTAGCTGTGTTGCTAATGCAGATGCAATATCTCCACCAGCATGTCCACCCATACCATCAGCAACAACGAAGAGGTTGACACCGCTGTATCCAGAGTCCTGGTTACTGCTTCTAATCTTTCCTCGGTCGCTCTTAGCTGCGCTAATGATTTTGAAGTTCATGACTAACCGCGCAACTCAAATGTTGTTTTACCAATACGAATCTGCATCTCAGCTTTGATAGCAACCGGTGCACCAATTCTTGAGCCATCAACATAAGTTCCATTAGTTGAATT
>RFNI01000058.1 GCA_009927245.1 Actinomycetota bacterium
AAATAGGTAATCGCTAAACCAAAAGCACCAGCTAAAGCAAAAGAAACAAAAGCAGCGTTACGAACAAGCTTTGGCTCAACTAAGCCACCACCGGTAAGTCTTGCTGGACCAACTCTGTTCTTATCTGTTCCACGAATGCCGTCTGAATAATCGTTGGCGTAGTTCACACCAATCTGCAAAAAGAGCGCAACAAAGAGCGCATGTAGAGCAAGACCTAGGTTAAAAGAACCAAAGAGTGAAGCAGTTCCAGAACCAATCAAGATTGGTGCAACCGCTAACGGCAAAGTTCTAAGCCTTGCTCCCTTTAACCACAACTTAAACATCAAACAGCTTTCTGACACTGACTAGATCTGTCTTACCGCTTACCAACCTTGGCAACTTATCAACCCTAATCACTCTTATTGGTTTTGCAGCCAATCCCAACTGCTCAAAGACAGCAGCAGCCAAATAGTCAGCAACCTCAGGAGAACCAACATAAACCAAACCAACTCGTTGGCCCCACTCAGCAGAGTCCAGTGCTGTTGCAGCAACCTCAACCACTCCACCGATAGAACTTGCAACAGCCTCAACACTGTCCAGGCTTACTTTCAAAGCACCTGAGATAAGAACACGATCTGCTCTACCTAGAACCTTCAGCTTCCCAGCAACTAGCTCACCAGAGTCCTGTGTAATAAGAAACCCAGATTCATCTGCAACATCATTAGCCAAGCTAGGAGACTTGATTGCAATCAGACCATCCCTAATCTCAACAGATACGCCAGATAGTGCTTTACCGTCATACACAACACCACCTGCTGTTTCAGCCATACCGTAGCTGAGCACAATGTTTACTCCCTTATCTCTAAGCGAAGAAACTACTGCAGGGTCAACTGCCTGACCGCCCACCAGGATTGCAGTAAAGGACTGCAACGCTCTCAAGACAAAGTCATCAAGAACTGCCACATCAGCTAAACGCTTAAGTTGTGTTGGCACAAGAGAAGTAAAACGGTGTTCACCTGTCATCAGCTGTGCTGATCTAGCAAATGCCTCAGGAGTAAAGGAAACTAATGTGTTCATCACAACCGGCTGAGTCTCTGCGACAAGTGAGCGAATAAGAACCTGTGCACCTGCGATGTAGTTGATTGGTAATGCTAGAAGCCACTGACCAGATGTCCCGAAGTATTCTTCAGTTGCTTTAGCTGAAGCAATCAATGCTTCTTTACTCAAATGAATTCTCTTAGGAGTTCCAGTTGAACCACTGGATTCAATAATCAGTGCAGTGTTAGAAACTTCTTCTGGAAGTTCTTGTATTTCTGGTTTGACTCCAGCAATCTCTGGTCCACAGATAAAGACAGTTACATTACCTGCAAGAGCATCACCTAAGGCAATGGTTGCACCAACAACATCATTAGCCGGAATTACTTTTACATTCATATTTAGAAATGCCAAGGGAATGGAGACCAGTTAGGTTCACGCTTTTCTAGGAAAGCTTCTTTACCTTCAACTGCTTCATCAGTTCCATAAGCCATACGAGTTGCTTCACCTGCAAACAACTGTTGACCCACTAAACCATCGTCAACCATGTTCATTGCATACTTCAACATTCTGATTGACTGCGGTGACTTAGAAAGAATCTCTTTAGCCCAACGCACACCTTCAACTTCTAGCTCTGCGTGAGAAACAACAGCGTTGACAACACCCATCTCGTAAGCACGTTGTGCTGAATACTCTTGACCTAAGAAGAAGATCTCTCGAGCAAACTTCTGACCAACTTGCTTAGCAAGATAAGCAGAACCATATCCTGCATCAAATGAACCAACATCAGCATCGGTCTGCTTGAATCTTGCGTGCTCACTTGAAGCTAAAGAGAGATCTGCAATTACGTTTAGTGAGTGACCACCACCAGCAGCCCAACCAGGCACTAGAGCAATAACAACCTTCGGCATAAACCTAATCAGTCTTTGCACTTCCAAAATGTGTAAACGACCTGAGCTGTTATCCCCATACTCATAACCTGCACGGCCACGAACTCTTTGATCTCCACCAGAAGAGAAAGCCCAGCCACCATCTTTAGGAGAAGGACCATTACCAGTCAGAAG
>RFNI01000002.1 GCA_009927245.1 Actinomycetota bacterium
CTAGAGAACGTCAGAGACTGGGCAATAAGCCGTAACCGTTTCTGGGGTGCTCCAATTCCAGTTTGGAAATCAACTGACCCTAACTATCCACGTATCGATGTTTACGGTTCACTAGATGAACTAGAACGAGACTTTGGTGTCAGAATTGCTGACTTCCACCGTCCAACCATTGATCAGCTAACTCGTGTGAACCCTGATGACCCAACTGGTCAATCAATGATGGTTCGTGTTCCAGAAGTTCTTGACTGCTGGTTTGAATCAGGTTCGATGCCTTTTGCTCAGGTGCACTATCCATTTGAAAACAGTGATTGGTTTGATACCCACTCACCAGGTGATTACATCGTTGAATACTCAGGTCAGACCAGAGGTTGGTTCTATACCCTGCACGTGCTATCAACTGCATTATTTGATAGACCTGCTTTCAAGACAGCTGTCTCCCACGGAATCGTTCTAGGTTCCGATGGCCAGAAGATGTCTAAGTCGCTGCGTAACTATCCAGATGTGAATGAAGTGTTTGACCGTGATGGTTCAGATGCAATGCGTTGGTTCTTACTGTCTTCACCAATTCTCCGTGGTGGAACCATGTCAGTTACCGAACAGGGTATTCGTGAAGGTGTTAGACAAGTGCTTCTGCCGATGTGGAATACGTACTACTTCTTTACTCTTTACGCCAATGCCTCTAGCTACGAAGCTAAGTTCAATCTAGAAAGCACAGATGTCCTAGATAGATACCTGGTTGCTAAAACCAGAGAAATGATTGCTGGAGTATCAGCAGATCTAAATGCTTTTGATACCTTTGGAGCTGCAGCAAGGCTTCGAGATTTTGCTGACATCTTGACCAACTGGTATGTCAGAAGATCTAGAGCTAGATTCTGGGATGGCGATGCACAGGCATTCGACACTTTGTATTCAGTCTTGAACTACTTACCCGTGTTGCGGCACCGCTATTGCCTCTAGTGACAGAAGAAGTATTCCAAGGTCTAACCGGTGGTAGATCAGTTCACCTAACCGAGTGGCCAGATCACGAAGTGCTAACTCGTGATGACAAGTTGGTTGAAGCAATGGACCAGGTCAGAATCGTTTCATCTGTTGCCAATGGTACTAAGAAAGGTAAACGGACTAAGAGTTCGTCTACCATTACAGAACCTAACCGTGGTGACAAAGAACGCAGATGCACTATCTGAGTTCGTTGACATCATCGCTGAAGAGCTAAACGTGAAATCAATTGATTTAGTTGAACT
>RFNI01000231.1 GCA_009927245.1 Actinomycetota bacterium
CAACGCAGCCCTTGCGGTTAGAGCAGATGAGGATGCTGGGGTTCAGGCTCTAGGTATCGTTTGGGTGGTTCTGGTAACGGTGAGCAGATTGCGGCCAACAAGGTCAAGGGTATTAGAGCAGCTCTGGTTTGGAACCTGGACACAGCAAAGCTTGCACGCCAACACAATGACGCAAACGTGGTTGCAGTCGGTGCTCGTCAACACAGCCAAGAAGAAGTTCTAGAACTTATTACTGCCTTTGTTGGAGAACCTTTCTCTCAGGATGAAAGACACATTCGCAGAATCGGCAAGATCGGGATTACGAACAAACCGGTGAGATTCTTTAATCTCTATGCCTGAGGGTCATTCAGTTCAACGTCACGCTAATCAACTGAATAAGTTGTTTAAGGGAAAGCCTGTTCAAGTTGATTCACCGCAGGGGAGATTTAGTTCTGAAGCAGAGCTCATCTCAGGTCACAAGATCAAAAACGTTCGGGCAATTGGAAAGCAGCTCTTTATCGATTTCGATAACAAACTAACCTGTCGTGTGCACCTAGGTATTTATGGCAGGTGGAGATTTGTCTCTAGAGATAAAGAAGAAACTCTCACCGGTGCTGTTCGAGTGCGTTTCTTTGATGAAGAAAACATTGCTGATCTTCGAGGCCCAACTGTTTGTGAAGTTATCGATACCAAATCAGTGAAACTAATTGAAAAGCGATTGGGTCCAGATCCAACTAACGCTGACCCAAAACAAATCCAGCAAGCCAAGTTTGTTGACCGAGTTAGATCGTCAAAGAGTGCTATCGGGCTGCTGCTAATGAACCAAGATGTCATCAGTGGTATCGGCAATGTCTATCGAGCAGAGATTCTGTTCAGGGCTGGAATTAGTCCACATGTTTTAGGAAATCAACTATCTGACGAGCAGGTAGTAGCCCTTTGGGAAGATTCGGTGAAGTTGATGAAGGTTGGGGTAAAGACCGGATTCATGATCACCAGGGAAGAATTGCTGACTAAACGGCCTAAGAAGGCTGACCGGAACTATGTCTATAAACGTGAGGGTTTGCCCTGTTTGAGGTGCTCTGGGACGGTAGTTATGAGATTATGGCCACTAGGAAGCTCTACTGGTGCCCAGGCTGTCAGAGGTAATTGGAGCGGATGACGGGAATCGAACCCGCACCATCAGTTTGGAAGACTGAGGCTCTACCATTGAGCTACATCCGCAATGCTTAGAACTTTAAGCGTAAATACATTCTATGGGTTAGGATTACCAAGGTTGTTTTGTTCTTACGAAAGTAAGGGTAAAAACCACCGGGGTGTAGCGTAGTGGCTAGCGCGCCTGCTTTGGGAGCAGGATATCGCAGGTTCGAGTCCTGTCACCCCGACCATTTTTGATAAACAAAAACCGGTTCACTTTTAGTGAAACCTTGCTCAGGAGATACCGTTGAAGACTGTAGTTGAACGCCTAACCCCAACCCGTGTGAAGCTAACCATCGAGGTGAACCCAGAAGATTTCAAGCCAAGTCTTGATCACGCCTACGAGCACATCTCTGAGACAGTAAACATTCCTGGTTTCCGTAAGGGCAAGATCCCAGCTGCGATTCTTGATCAGAGAGTTGGCCGTGGAGCTATCTTGGCTCACGCAATCAACGACGGTCTTGACTCCATTTACCGCAAAGCTATTGAGCAGGAAAAACTTCGTCCACTAGGTCAGCCTTCAGCTGATGTGAAGTCAACTCCAGATGAGAAGACTTTTGCTGGAGACCTAGTTGTTGAAATCGAAGTTGAAGTTAGACCTGAAATCAAACTTCCTGAGTTCAAGGGTTTGAAAGTGACCGTTGACACCATCAAGGTTGAAAAAGATGAGGTTGAAGCAGAACTAGATCGTCTACGTTCACGTTTGGAACTCTAATCACTGTTGAGCGTCCTGCTAAGAAGGGTGATTTCACCTCTATTGATTTGACTGCATCGGTTGATGGCGTTCAGATCGACCAGGCTCAGAACATCTCTTACGAGATTGGTAGCGATTCACTTCTAGATGGCATCGATGATGCACTAGACACTTTGACTGCAGG
>RFNI01000089.1 GCA_009927245.1 Actinomycetota bacterium
GAGATCACCTCTGGTGCACTCTCCCCAACCCTTGGTTACCCAGTAGCTATGGGGTATGTCAGCAAAGAAACTCAGAACTAGGGACAGAAGTTAGTGTTGATATTCGCGGAACTAGACTGCCGATGACTGTTGTGAAACTACCTTTTTATAAGAGAAAGTAAAGGAAGAAAGATGAGCAATCCAGAGAACCTCCAATACACCAAGGAACATGAGTGGGTATTAGTTGAAGGTGATGTTGCAACCATTGGTATCACTGCATACGCTGCAGAGAAGCTGGGCGACGTGGTCTTTGTTGATCTTCCTAAGGTGGGAACTGCAACCACATACATGAAGATCTGTGGTGAGATCGAATCAACTAAGTCTGTTGGTGAACTCTACGCTCCCCTAGATGGTGAAGTAGTTGAGACTAACGACGCAGTTGTTGCTAGCCCAGAAACCGTTAACTCTGATCCTTTCGGTGCCGGCTGGCTAATCAAGGTTAGATTCACTAACCTTCCAGAACTTATGACAGCAACTCAATACAACGAACTAACTGGCGAGGCATAAACCCTAAATGGTTCTAGCTCACGAAGATTTCAGATACCGCCACATTGGACCAAACAACGCTGACCAGAAGGACATGCTCGAAAGCCTTGGCTATTCATCCCTGGCTCACCTTCTAGATGCAGCGCTGCCAGATGCAATCAAGTTCAAGGGTGATTCCACTCTCCCAGCTGCTATCAGCGAAGCAGATGCCATTGCAGAACTTAGAAAGATTGCATCTAAAACAGAATCACAACCTCGCTAATTGGTCAGGGTTACTACAACACCAACACCCCATCAGTTATCAAGAGAAATGTTCTAGAGAACCCTTCTTGGTATACCGCATACACTCCTTACCAACCTGAAATCTCTCAGGGAAGACTAGAAGCTCTAATCAACTTCCAGACCATGGTTACCGACCTAACCGGCATGAAGACAGCTAACGCTTCAATGCTTGACGAAGGAACAGCAGCAGTTGAAGCAATGCTCATCGCAAGAAGAAC
>RFNI01000001.1 GCA_009927245.1 Actinomycetota bacterium
GAATTAGGTATTGCCGGAAGAGTTACCTTCTCAGGTCACATCACTGAAGAAGCGCTTCCAATCGCCTACGAGAAGGCAACTGTGTTCGCTATGCCTTCAATTGCAGAACTGCAGTCAATTGCAACCATGGAAGCGATGGCTTCAGGAAGACCGGTTGTCGCAGCTAACGCGATGGCGCTTCCGCACCTAGTTCACCACGGTGACAACGGTTACCTGTTTGAACCTGACGATGTTGATGATTTCAGCAATGCACTTTTAAAGATTGCAACTGCAAACCAGAAAGAACTTGATCGTCTGTCTGAGAACTCACTGCACCTAATCCAATCTCACGACATCAAGCGCACCCTGGCTATCTTCGAAGGTCTATACAGATCTGAAGAAGGCTCCAAGCGCGAGACCGATGACAACATGCCTGAATACATGAAGCCAATCGGTAGATTGAGCGTTGCAGTTAGAAGAGCTGAGCTCAGAATGCGTAAGCAGACTCTGCAGGCTCTAGGTAAGATTTCAGACCTGGGCGATGACATCAAAGATGGTCTAGAAGAGCTTAGAGACGATGTAAAGCGTCAGGCTAAGAAGGTAGACAAACAAGTCCGTAAGGGCGTCAAGAAGACTGTCACAAGGGCTAAGAAGGCAATAAAGCGCAACGAAGAATAAACACCTTGGGGTGTTAGCTCAGCCGGTTAGAGCAGCGGACTCATAATCCGTCGGTCGCGGGTTCAAGTCCCGCACACCCCACCAAAGCAAAAGCGCTGCAACCAAGACAAGGACTCGGTTGCAGCCGCACGTTTCGGTTCAATGTTTGCGGTGTATGTAATCGTTATCATATTGCGACTGAAAAAGAGCCCTTAAACCAACTTAAGCGCTTACCGAAGTGTTATTTTCTAACTAATTCGTTTGCCGAAGGCTTCGAAGAAATTAACCATCAAACTGGAGGCATTCAAACATGAATCGTCAAATCAAGCGGACTCTAGGGACCGTAGCAGCACTAAGTCTTGGCCTAGCTGGCTTTGTTGGAGCAGTAGCTCCAGCTCACGCAGCTGCAAGCACAACATTCAAGATCCACCTAAACGTTCCAAAGTCAGTAGCTCAGGACTGGAACCTATGGCACTGGGGCACTGCAGTTGCCTCTATCAACAACACCATTGGTGTATCAACTCAGACCATCGAGGGTGCTTCATGGACCGGCGACTCAACTCCTAACTTCGTTGGCGAAGATGCCTACGGTGCTTATGCAGAGTTCACCCTTCCTGTATCAGTAACTGCGCTAAACAATGTTATGCGCACCACTGAGTCATGGGATGGCCAGGCTGCAGTTGAGGCTGTCGAAGACGACCCTTCAACTCCAGACACTGACGAGACTGTTGCAGCTAAGGCCGCTATTCCTGCAGCTGACAAGCCATTCGGTGGCGACAACATCTTCCCTGCTGGTGAAAGCTGGTGGAACGTTGGTACTCAGAAGCGTGAGTACCCAGAAGTCCGCGAATACAAGGTGCACCTAAACACCACCTTGAAGCTAGCTCAGTCACAGGGTTGGAACATCTATAGCTGGAACAC
>RFNI01000230.1 GCA_009927245.1 Actinomycetota bacterium
GCGGTTAGAAATGTTCAAGACGTAAGGGACTACGCAGTTGCTGGGGCGGACTGTGTCCTTATCGGTGAAGCACTAGTTACAGGCGACCCAGCTAAATTACTGGGGGAAATAGCCCTGGTTCCAAAGATTAGACTTTAGAGCATGAACAACCCAACGAATCTCAGAGCCCAGGATGGACCATACTTTGGTGAGTATGGTGGCAGGTTCGTGCCCGAATCCTTGATTGCTGCTCTCGATGAATTAGACGCAACCTACCAGCAAGCAAAAGCAGATCCACTTTTTGCTGCAGAGCTAGCTGAACTCAACCACAGCTACGTTGGCAGACCATCAATCATTACTGAGGTTCCTAAGTTTGCAGCTTTAGCCGGAGATATCAGAGTCTTCCTAAAGCGTGAAGATCTAAATCACACTGGCTCTCACAAGATCAATAACGTAATTGGTCAAGCACTGCTTGCTAAGCGAATGGGTAAGAAGAGAATCATTGCGGAAACCGGTGCTGGCCAGCACGGTGTTGCATCAGCAACAGCAGCAGCACTCTTCGGGCTCGATTGCGTCGTATACATGGGTGAAGTTGACACTCAGCGTCAAGCTTTGAACGTTGCTCGTATGCGACTGCTCGGTGCAGAAGTTATTCCTGTTACAACAGGTTCAAGAACTTTGAAGGATGCAATCAACGAGGCTCTCCGTGATTGGGTTACCAACGTTGATCACACTCACTATCTGCTTGGTACTGTTGCAGGCCCTCACCCTTTCCCAACTATCGTTAGAGACTTCCACTCAATCATTGGCATTGAATCAAGAGCGCAGATGCTAAACGACTACGGATTCCTTCCAGATGTCTTAGCAGCATGTGTTGGTGGTGGTTCAAATGCGATCGGACTATTCCACGCGTTCCTGGATGACCCAAGTGTGAGGCTGTGGGGATTCGAGGCAGCAGGAGAGGGAATTAACACTCCTAGACACGCTGCAACTTTGTCGATGGGTAAAGTCGGTGTTCTGCACGGAGCAAAGAGTTACATGCTTCAGGATGAAGATGGTCAAACAGTTGAGTCACATTCAATCTCAGCAGGTCTTGACTACCCAGGTGTGGGGCCAGAGCACGCATGGTTGAAAGATATTAACCGAGCAGAGTATTTCGGAATCACCGATGACCAGGCTATGCAGGCTTTGAAAGCGCTAAGCCAGACCGAAGGCATCATTCCAGCAATCGAAACAGCACACGCATTAGCTGGAGTTATCGAGCATGGCAAGACTCTTCCAGCTGGTTCAACAATCTTGTTGAACCTCAGCGGTCGTGGCGATAAAGACATGGAAACTGTTGGCAAGTACTTTGGATTCCTAGGAGCTTAGATGAGCAAAACAGAAGATGTCCTAAGAGATTTAGACAGTAAGGATCAACCTGCTCTGGTTGGCTATTTTCCAGCTGGCTATCCAACTATTGATGAATCGGTAGCTGCCTGTGTTGCAATGTGTGAATCAGGTGTTGATGTTTTAGAGCTTGGTGTTCCATATTCTGATCCAGTAATGGATGGCCTGGTTATTCAAGAAGCAACTGAGGAAGCGCTAGCAAACGGCTTTAAGTTGAAAGACCTTTTCCCAACCTTGAAGAGAATCACTGATTCCGTTGATACTCCAGTTCTAGTAATGAGTTACTGGAACCCAATTATGCAGTACGGAGTTGAGAGATTCGCTAGAGATTTGAAAGCTGCTGGGGGAGCAGGATTAATCACCCCAGACTTGATTCCAGACGAGGCAGCTGACTGGCTAAAGATTTCTGATGAGCTAGATCTTGACCGTGTGTTCCTAGCAACACCATCTTCATCCCAAGAGCGTCTTGCCAACAGTGCATCCCTGAGTAGAGGTTTCGTCTATGCAGTGTCTACCATGGGAATCACCGGAGCAAGAGAAGACCTAGACCGTAAGGCTAGAGATGTTGTGTCTGGTGTGAAAGCATCTGGAAGTGACACCCCTGTTTGTGTTGGTATCGGAATTTCGACTGCCGATCAGGTTGCTGAAGTTAATTCCTACGCTGACGGCGCTATCGTCGGATCACTTTTTATCAAGGCTTATAAAAACGGCGGAGTCGCAGAACTCACCGAATCTGTTAGTTCACTAAAGTCAGGAAAGTAGTTCATGAACCTTCTAAGTTCGATTCCTTCACCAACAATCAGCTCATTCACTCTAGGAACAGTAACAGTGCACTACTACGCACTTTTCATCCTTGCTGGAATTGTTGTTGCAACAGTTGTTACCGCTGGTCGTATGAAAGCTCGTGGCATGGAAGCAGGAGCTGCAATTGACATTGCGATATGGGCTGTTCCATTTGGAATCATCGGTGGAAGACTTTTCCACGTATTCACCCACGCCAACGATTACTTTGGTCCAGACAAAGACTGGACCTCGATGTTCAAGCTTTGGGAAGGTGGGCTTGCTATCTACGGAGCTCTAATCTTTGGAGCCTTGGGTGCCTACATCGGTGCTCAAGTCGACATCAAGGCAGGTAAGAAGGTAATAATCCCTTCAGCTGGAATCAAGTTCCTTAGCTTTGCAGATGCCTTGGTTCCAGGGCTACTGGCTGCTCAGGCACTAGGGCGCTGGGGTAACTACTTCAACGTTGAACTCTTCGGTGAACCTACCGATCTACCTTGGGGACTAGAGGTTCCTTATGCTAATCAGGCTTACCCAATTGGCTTGCCTGAAGGCATCCTGTTCCACCCAACTTTCCTATACGAGTCTCTCTGGTCACTTCTGGGCATTGCAGTCCTGCTTCTTCTAGAGGCTAGATTCAACCTACGCTGGGGCCGTATGTTCGGTCTTTACCTGATTTGGTACTCAACTGGACGTTTCTTCATTGAGGGCATACGTCTAGACCCAAGCGAAGTTATTCTTGGGCTTAGAACCAACCAATGGTCAGCAATCCTAGGCTTCCTAGTGGGTCTAGCTATTCTGGTGTACCAGAACTCTAAGCACTCAGGTGTTGAGACCACTGGTTACCTCCCTGGTCGTGGGCCTCGCAACGAAGTCAAGGACACCGAACAGACCACTTTGGACGAGTCTGAGGTAGAATTGGCAGAGTCTGAGAACCCACCTAAGTAGGTTCTCAATATTCATCTAGGGCCACTGTCGTCCCCGTTTATTTCTAATTTTGAATGGAGTTCGGCATGTCCGGTCTGTCGCCTTTCGAGCGGTTCAACACCGCTCCTGACGCGTCGGGTCTTTATGACCCAAGCCGTGACAAAGACGCATGCGGTCTGGCAATGGTTGCCACACTCCGAGGAACTCCAGGCCACGACATCATCGACACAGCTCTTGATGCGCTCAGAAACTTAGAACATCGCGGAGCTGTTGGTTCTGATGCTGGAACTGGTGACGGAGCTGGAATCATCACCCAGATCCCTGACCGATTCCTCCGTTCAGTAGTTGACTTTGAACTTCCAGCTAGAGGTACCTACGGCGCTGGTCTAGTTTTCCTAGAACAGGATGCTGATTCAAGATCATTCCTTGCTTCCCTTGATTCGCTTGCTAAGGCTGAGAACCTAAACCTTCTAGGTTCAAGAGTTGTTCCAGTGAACCCTGAGGTACTAGGGGATCTCGCAAAGGCTTCGCTGCCACAGATTCTTCAGGTATTCCTAAGCGGAGAGTTCGAAGACTCGAAGGCATTAGAGCGTGCGTTGTTTAGAGTTCGTAAGCAGTCTGAGCGTCAACTTGGGGTTTACCACCCGTCACTTTCTTCACAGACTCTTGTCTATAAAGGAATGGTTACCACCCTTCAACTAGAGCCATTCTTTCCAGATCTTTCAGATGAGAGTTTTGAATCAACGCTTGCTCTTGTTCACTCACGTTTCTCAACAAACACTTTCCCTTCTTGGCCATTGGCACATCCGTTCAGGATGATTGCGCACAACGGTGAAATCAACACAGTTAAGGGAAACCGAAACTGGATGCGCGCTAGAGAAGCGAGATTGGAGTCAGAACTTCTAGGTGAACTTGAATCACTAAAGCCGATTCTGACTTCAGGAGCTAGCGACTCTGCATCGTTTGATGAGGTTCTTGAGCTACTTGTTCTTTCAGGTAGATCACTGCCGCACGCAATGATGATGATGATTCCAGAAGCTTGGGAAAAGCAATCAGATATAAACCCACAGCTGCGAGACTTCTATGAATATCACTCGATGTTGATGGAGCCGTGGGATGGTCCAGCAGCAGTTATCTTCACTGATGGTTCTCTAGTTGGAGCAACGCTAGACAGAAACGGACTTCGACCAGGTCGATACATTGTCACCGAAGACGGTCTAGTTATCTTGGCATCTGAAATCGGTGTTGTTGATATAGACCCTTCAAGAATTGTTCGCAAGGGAAGACTGCAGCCAGGACGTATGTTCTTGGCAGATACTGTCACGGGTCGCTTGATTGATGACGAAGAGATCAAGGCAGAGATTGCTGCTGCTGAGCCTTGGGGGCAATGGTTAGCAGATAACCGCATCAACCTAAAAGACCTTCCTGACCGTGAGCACGTTGCATACACAAAGAACTCAGTGAGTAGAAGGCAGCGCACCTTCGGTTATACCGAGGAAGAGCTCCGTATTTTGTTAGCACCGATGGCTAAGGGTGGAGCTGAACCTCTAGGTGCTATGGGTTCTGACACGCCAATCGCTGCGCTGAGCGACAGACCGCGTTTGCTGTTCGATTACTTTGTTCAGCAGTTTGCTCAGGTAACAAACCCACCGCTTGACTCTATTCGCGAAGAGATTGTCACATCTCTAAGCGTTGGTATTGGTCCAGAGCAGAACCTCTTGACAGCAACTCCTGAGCACGCTCGCATGGTTATTCTTGATTTCCCTGTTATCTCAAACGATGAAATCGCAAAGATCAAATACAGCGAAGATTCTGGTATCGGTAAGTCTCACATTGTTAAGGGTGTTTACCGTGTCGACGATGGGGAAGAAGCACTTGCTGAACGCCTTCAAGAGATTTGTGCTGAACTAGATGAAGCTGTTGCAGCTGGAGCTAGATACGTTGTTGTATCTGATAGAGACAGTAACCGTGAACTAGCTCCAATCCCAAGCCTTCTTCTAACCTCTGCAGTTCACCACCACTTGATTAGAGCTGGAAACAGAACTCGTGTTGGACTAGTTGTTGAAGCTGGAGATGTACGTGAAGTTCATCATGTTGCAGCACTGATTGGTTACGGCGCTGCCGCAATCAACCCATACCTTGCGATGGAAACAGTTGAACTTATGGTTCGTAACGGCGCTATTCAAGGTGTAACTGTCGAGAAGGCAACTAAGAACCTAATTAAGGCTCTCGGTAAGGGTGTCTTAAAGATCATGTCGAAGATGGGTATCTCAACTGTTTCTTCATACTCAGGTGCACAATGTTTCGAGGCGATTGGTTTATCCCAAGAATTCGTGGACGCATACTTCACGGGTACAACCAGTCAGCTAGGCGGTATTGGTCTTTCAGTTATTGCTGAAGAAGTTCAGCGCAGACACTCAAGTGCATACCCGGTTGAACGTGCAACAAGACCTCACGAAGAACTAGAAGTCGGTGGCGAATACCAGTGGCGTAGAGAAGGTCCTCCGCACCTTTTCAACCCTGAAACAATCTTCAAACTTCAGCACTCAACTAAGACCAAGAGTTTCGAGATCTTCCGCGAATACACAAAACTCATTGATTACCAAGCTGAGCGTCTAATGACTCTTCGCGGACTTTTCAGCCTTCGCGAAGGTGTGAGACCAGCAGTTGCCCTCAACGAAGTTGAGCCAGCAACAGAGATTGTGAAGAGATTCTCAACCGGTGCAATGTCGTACGGATCTATTTCTCCTGAGGCTCACGAAGTTCTAGCTATCGCGATGAACCAGATCGGCGCAAAGTCAAACACCGGTGAAGGTGGCGAGAACATTGAGCGCTTACTTGACCCAGCCCGAAGAAGCGCTATCAAGCAGGTTGCATCTGGCCGCTTTGGTGTTACCAGCATGTATTTGACTCACGCTGATGACATCCAGATCAAGATGGCTCAGGGCGCAAAGCCTGGTGAAGGCGGTCAGCTACCTCCTAACAAGGTTTACCCGTGGATTGCTGCAACTCGTCACTCAACTCCTGGTGTTGGTTTGATTTCACCACCACCTCACCACGACATCTATTCAATCGAAGACCTAAAGCAGCTGATCTTCGATCTGAAGCGAGCAAACCAGAAGGCACGTGTGCACGTGAAGTTGGTAAGCCAGGTTGGCATTGGAACTGTCGCAGCCGGAGTTGCCAAGGCCAAAGCTGATGTGATTCTTGTTTCTGGTCACGATGGTGGAACTGGTGCATCACCTTTGAACTCTCTCAAACACGCTGGAACTCCTTGGGAACTAGGTCTTGCTGAAACTCAGCAGACACTGATGGTCAACGGTTTGCGTGATCGAGTGTCAGTTCAGGTTGACGGTCAGATGAAGACTGGACGAGACGTAGTAATCGCCGCTCTACTAGGTGCAGAGGAATTTGGTTTTGCAACAGCACCACTTGTTGTTTCAGGCTGTGTCATGATGCGTGTTTGCCATTTGGACACCTGCCCAGTTGGTGTTGCTACTCAGAACCCGGTACTTCGTGAACGTTTCACTGGTCAAGCTCAGCACGTCATCAACTTCTTCATGTTCTTAGCCGAAGAGGTTCGCGAGTATCTTGCTGCTCTTGGTTTCAGATCTCTAGATGAGGCAATCGGCCACAGTGAATTACTTGATGCAAACCGTGCCATTGACCACTGGAAAGCTGATGGCCTAGATCTCACTCCAATCCTTTCTGCTCCTGCGCCTAGCTCTGGTCCTCTGCGTAGATTCACTCTGCAGGATCACGAACTAGAGAAACACTTCGACCACAAGTTGATTGAGTTGAGTACAAAGGCTCTCGAAGACGCTCAGTCTGTGGTTATTGAGCTACCGATCAG